>NZ_PQVI01000049.1 GCF_002921145.1 Avibacterium endocarditidis | reverse complement strand
TTTCTTGCTCAATGGCTTCTCTTGCTTGAGTTAAAAAACCATTCATAATTGAATGAATATTCCCTAGCTCGCGTTGCCCATCATTCCCTGTAAGTACATAAAAGTTAAGCATTTCATTATAAATTGCATTGCGATTTGTATTCATCAATCATTCCCTCTTGTATTTAATTGAGCTAATGTTATACGTTCGTTTTGGTTATAATCCTTACGAGAAATAACGTTATGCCACAAATTCTTTTGAAAAAAAGACCGCACTTTCTCTCTCCCTGCTGCCAACCATGCTCCAATAACAACCACCCTTGGGGTTTTAGATAAGTTGGTGCACTGATGATAATATGCCGCAAATCTGCATACCCCTGTTCTTTAGCGACTAAAGCACTTAATGGCTCAAATCGCACATCGCCCAACTGCAAATGCGGATCATCTTTATCAATATAAGGCGGATTACTTACAATGATATCAAAACGCTGATCTTGTAAATTTTCAAACCAATTACTTTGATAAAAAAGAATATTATCAACACATCATTACGTTTTGCATTGTCTTGAGCTAAGTTTACCGCATTATCAATAAGATCAACACCTACAACAGAAACTTTAAATAATTTTTTCGATCTAGATCGCAATTCTTGAGCAAGGGCTATTGCAATTGCCCCTGTACCTGTGCCTAAATCTAATATTTTTAATTCTTCGCCAAATTGGGCTGACGAAATGCGTTCTTCCGCACAAATTAACGCATTTTCCACTAAAATTTCTGTATCCGATCTTGGAATAAGCGTATCCTCAGACACTTTCAAATCAAGTGTCCAAAAGGGTTTCTGACCAAGAATATAAGCCATTGGCTCACTGTTTATACGGCGTTGTAATAATTTCTCAAGCTGTGCGAGTTCTTGCGCTGAAAGCTCGGTTTCAGAAAAGGCCAAAATAGACGAACGAGAACGCCCTGTTACAAATTGTAATAATAGGTTGGCATCCACCTTGGGATTGATGAAAGGATCTGTCTTTTTGTTGCCGGCAAGCTGTGTTTCAGCTAAGGCAAGCCAATCGCCATAATTCATTGTGTTTATTGTTAATTTATTGTTTGGACTCGCTTTATGTTAAAGCCTAAAAAAGAAAAAAGAAAGGACTGATTTCGTTAAAAATCAGTCCTTTAATATTTATTAAGTGATTAGTTGTGTTCAGATTTGTCTGAATTTTCTACCGCACTTTGATCTACCGTACTTTGATTTTGTGCGGAAGCATTTGGTTCAGCCGTTTTTTCTGAACTCGCTTTGCCATTCTCGTCCCAACCAGCTGGTGGTGTTACTGATTCGCGGTTCATCAGCTGTTTAATTTGCTCTTCTTCAATGGTTTCATATTTTACTAATGCATCTTTCATTGCGTGTAAGATATCCATATTGTCAATTAATAGCTGTCTTGCTCGCTCGTAGTTACGAGTAACAATAGCACGGACTTCTTCATCAATAAGATGTGCTGTTTCATCGGACATATGTTTCGCTTTAGCCATTGAACGTCCTAAGAACACTTCGCCTTCATCTTCAGAATAAAGAATTGGCCCTAATTTCTCAGAAAAGCCCCACTGGGTAACCATATTACGGGCAATATTGGTTGCCACTTTAATATCATTTGATGCACCAGTAGAAATATTTTCTTCACCGTAAATCAAATCTTCCGCTAAACGCCCTGCATAAAGGGTGGAAAGTTTACTTTCTAATTGTTTTTGGCTAATGCTTACTTGATCGCCTTCTGGCAAGAAGAAAGTTACCCCCAAGGCACGGCCGCGCGGAATAATGGTTACTTTATGCACCGGATCGTGTTCTGGCACTAAATAACCCACAATGGCGTGTCCTGCTTCGTGATAAGCGGTGGATTCTTTTTGCTTATCCGTCATAATCATTGTGCGGCGTTCAGGCCCCATATTGATTTTGTCTTTGGCTTTTTCAAACTCAAGCATTGAAACCAATGGTTTGTTCATTCGTGCAGCAAATAACGCAGCTTCATTCACAAGGTTAGCCAAATCAGCACCTGAATAACCTGGTGTACCACGCGCAAGGGTCATCGCATTCACATCTGGTGCAACCGGCACTTTACGCATATGCACTTTTAAGATTTGCTCACGCCCTAATACATCTGGCAAGCCCACTACTACTTGACGGTCAAAACGACCTGGACGCGTTAAGGCAGGATCAAGCACATCTGGGCGGTTGGTTGCGGCGATCACAATTACCCCTTCATTGCCTTCAAAACCGTCCATTTCCACTAACATTTGGTTAAGGGTTTGTTCACGCTCATCGTGTCCACCACCAAGACCTGCACCACGTTGACGACCTACTGCATCAATTTCATCAATGAAAATCAAGCAAGGTGCGTTTTTCTTCGCTTGTTCAAACATATCACGCACGCGAGAAGCCCCCACGCCAACAAACATTTCAACAAAGTCAGAACCCGAAATGGTGAAAAATGGCACTTTTGCTTCACCTGCAATGGCTTTAGCCAATAAGGTTTTACCTGTTCCTGGTGGCCCAACCATTAAAATCCCTTTTGGAATTTTGCCGCCCAATTTTTGGAATTTGCTTGGATCACGCAAGAAATCAACGATTTCACCCACTTCTTCTTTGGCTTCATCACAGCCTGCTACATCAGCAAAGGTGGTTTTAATTTGCTCTTTGGTAAGCATTTTGGCACGGCTTTTACCAAAGCTCATCGCCTTGCCACCACCACCTTGCATCTGGCGCATAAAGAAGAACCATACGCCAATAAGTAATAGCATTGGGAACCAAGAAATAAGAATTTGCGATAAAATACCACGTCTTTCTGGCAACGTTCCTTCCACTTTTACCTTTTATTTAATAAATCATTCAATAATTTATCGTCATAAATTGGCATTACGGTTGAATATTTTGAACCATCAGATTTAGTAACTTGTAATTCGTTATCTTCAAATCGCACTTGGCGTACTTGATCATTACCCACATCAGTAATAAAGGTGGTGTAATCGGTAAGATTACCATTCGAACTACCGCTAAAGCCCTGATATGCAGACATCATAACTACTGCAATCACAATCCATAGGACTAAGTTTTTGACCATATCTTTCAAGGTTTGACCTCGTTTTTCTAAGTTAATAATTTGTTACAAGATTACTACATTCATTCCAAAATGAGAAGTTATTGAATTTATAGTTAATATTTGTAACCCGTTGCCACAATATACACCTCACGAGAACGCCCACGAGATGCTTCAGGTTTACGCACTTTAACGACACTAAACAGAGAACGAATTTCTCTTAAATATTCATCAAAGCCCTCACCTTGGAAAACTTTCACAACGAAACTGCCTTTGTGCGCCAATACTTGTTTACACATATCCAAAGCCAGTTCCACTAAATACATAGCACGAGGAATATCCACTGATGGCATACCACTAAAATTTGGCGCCATATCCGACATTACCACATCAACTTTTGCCTCGCCTACACGTTCCAGCAAGGCATTCAATACATTTCTTCACGGAAATCCCCTTGCAGGAAATCAACCCCCACAATAGGATCCATTTCTAAAATATCACAAGCGATAACACGCCCTTTGCCACCAATTTGGCTCACCACATATTGCGACCAGCCACCCGGTGCTGCACCGAGATCCACCACGGTCATACCCGGTTTAAATAAGCGATCCGTTTGCTGAATTTCATCAAGCTTAAAATAAGCTCGAGAACGCAATTTTTGCTTATGTGCTTTTTGCACAAATGGATCTTTAAAATGCTCATTCAACCAACGGGTTGAACTTGCTGAACGTTTTTTCTTTCCCATAATTTCTTAATTTTTGTGGTAGTTTTGTCAATATGAGGTTAAAATTTCCCAGTTCAAGGTGGTATTCGGAATTTCTCCATAAAAAAACCACCGCACTTTATAAACATAGGATTAAATTAATGCAGTTATCAACAAAACAAAAACAATTTTTAAAAGGGCTTGCACACCATTTAAGCCCTGTCGTTATGCTAGGTGGAAATGGCTTAACCGAAGGGGTTATCGCTGAAATCGACAACGCCCTCAATCATCACGAATTAATTAAAGTGAAAATTGCTGGCGCCGATCGCGAAACCAAACAGCTGATTATTGATGCGATTGTGAGAGAAACGCAAGCCGCAGCGGTACAAACTATCGGTCATATCCTTGTGCTTTATCGCCCAAGCGAAGAGCATAAAATTTCCTTACCTAAAAAATAAGTAAAATGGGGCGTGTTAAAACGCCCTATTTTTTTATTTATATTCCACCTCAATAATATCGAACTCAACCGTTCCCCCTGGGGTTGCGATGGTTACGCTATCGTCCACTTCTTTACCAATTAAGCCACGAGCAATAGGTGAATTTACCGAAATTAAGCCTTGTTTAATATCCGCTTCATCATCGCCCACGATTTGGTAGGTTACTTCTTCGTCCGTATTCACATTCACTAGCACTACGGTTGCCCCAAAGATCACTTTGCCGTTATTTGGCATTTTAGTCACATCAATGATTTGGCTGTTGGCTAACTTCCCTTCAATTTCTTGAATACGCCCTTCGCAAAAGCCTTGCTGCTCACGCGCCGCGTGATATTCCGCATTTTCTTTCAAATCACCGTGTTCACGCGCTTCCGCAATGGCTTTAATAATTTCTGGACGGCGAACATTCTTTAAAAACTCTAACTCTTCTCTTAATTGCGCTGCACCGCGTACCGTCATTGGAATTTGTTGCATTGTTAATCCTTGTTCCTTTTTTTAGTCAAAAACAAAACCACGACAAAGCGACACGTTTTCATTGTTCAGCTTTGCCGTAGCTCAAAAAATCATTTTGGTGTAAACCGCGTTATTACACCATTTTATGCGAGAAATAATTTTACTCTCGCAGTATCCGGCACTATTATTGTGTTTCTAAAAAAAAATAGCAACCATAGCGATTATTTATGTACAAATTATCATCAAAATTACTGCCTTTTGCATTAGGCATTTCCTTTGCTTTGCATACGCCGTATAGCGCCGCTGAAATAGACGTGGCACAACTTAGCGCGCAGCTTCCTGCGGGAACAAACCTTTCTTTTGTGGCGAAAAACTTAAAAACGCAAGAAATTCTCACCGCACTTAATCCGCAAACCTTTATGCTTCCTGCAAGCACGCAGAAAGTATTTACCGCGCTTGCCGCCAAGCTCAGCCTTGGTGATGAATTTTATTTTAAAACAACTCTGCTACGCCAAGGGGATATTCAAAATGGTGAGTTACGCGGTAACTTAGTTATTGTTTTTACGGGTGATCCAGATTTAACCAGCGATCAACTTTATCAGCTGCTTGCCCAATTAAAACAGCAAGGTGTTCAGCGCATTACAGGTGATCTTATTTTAGATACTTCCGTGTTTACAGGACACGATCGTGGCTTAGGTTGGATTTGGAATGATTTGTCAATGTGCTTTAATTCGCCACCTGCGGCGGTAAATATCAATCACAACTGTTTTTATGTGGATCTTGATGCCAATTTTGCCTGTGGGTGAACTAGTGAAATTCAACGTGCCTGCGCAATATCCCGTGCAAGTGTTCGGCCAAGTTCGTGTGGCAAGCAAAGAAGAAGCGCCTTATTGCCAGCTTGATGCCGTGTTGCACGACAACAATCGCTATCAGATCAAAGGCTGCCTTGCTCGTCAAATAAACCTTTTGCGCTCAGTTTTGCCGTGCAAGATCCCAATGCTTATGCAGCAGCCATTATTCAACGGCAATTAAACCGTCTTGGTATTGCATTTAACGGTAAAATCCAACAGCCGCGCACGGTACAAAAGGGCAAATTTTGGCGCAGCATTTGTCTAAACCGCTGCCAGATTTGATCAAAAAATGATGAAAAAATCCGATAACCAAATTGCCGATACCCTATTTCGAACCATTGGTTATCACTATTACAAACGCCCTGCGTCCTTTCAACTTTCCGCGAAAGCAATGCGCCAAATTTTGCAATCTCAAGCAGGCATAAAATTTGATAATAGCGTTATTGCCGATGGCTCAGGGCTTTCACGCCACAACTTAATTTCTGCTAATATTATGTTGCAAGCCCTTGAATATATTGCCAATCACGAAACGCAACTGCATTTATTAGACAGCTTTCCCATTGCGGGGGTAGATGGCACATTAAGCGGACGTGGTTCGATGATCAATCCCCCTTTAGTGCAAAACATTTCTGCAAAAACAGGCGCGTTAAAAGGGGTTTATAACCTAGCAGGCTTTATGAAAAATGCGAAAGGCGAGTCCATTGCCTTCGTACAATTTATTAATGGCTATTCCACGGGTGATCTGGAAAACAAAACCAAACGCGCGCCCTTAGTGCGTTTTGAAAATGCCCTTTACAACCAACTTTATCAGGATTAAGCAATGAAATTACAGCATATTTACTTATACCCCATCAAATCTACGCAAAGCTATGAAGTGGCGCAAGCCGTAGTTCAACCTCAAGGGCTGAATTTTGATCGCACGTTTATGCTCACCGAACCTGATGGCACATTTATCAGCGCACGCAAAGATGCCGAACTGTATCATTTTTACGCCTTACCAACACCGCTTGGTTTATATATTCAACATAAAGACGGTTCAGCCATTCAAGTTCAATATACGGATTTTCAGCAAAGCCAAGCCTGCGAAGTGTGGGGAAATGAATTTAACTCATTGCTTGCACCGCAAGAAATTAATCACTGGTTTAGCGAGAAAATAGGCCGTGCCGTGCAATTGCGCTGGACAGGCGAACACACGCAACGCAAAATTAAACGCTACCCCGACCAACCGCTTTCTTTTGCAGATGGCTACCCACTTTTGCTCACCACTGAAGCGTCTTTTAACGCAGTACAGCAAGCTTGTCCAAGCCCCATTTCACCGCTGCAATTTCGCCCAAATTTAATTATTGACAGCATCGCCCCCTTTGAAGAACAGCAATGGGATGAAATTCAAATCGGTAAAGTCAAATTCTTACACAGCAAACCTTGCGAACGCTGCGTTCTCACCACTCGCAACCCGACCACCAACCAAACCGATCCAAAAATGGAACCTTTCCGCACGCTGAAAAAACTCAACCGCAACGAACAAGGCGCACCACTTTTCGGCATTAATTTAATTCCGTTGAATACGGGGATTATTCGCGTAAATGATGAAGTGAAAGTTTTGACATTGAAATAAAAAAGTGCGGTTTTTAGAAAATTTTCCTAAAAACCACCGCACTTGGTTGGTTATTTGGTTCGTTATTAATGATTAATGAATATCACCAAACTCACCTTTGTTAAACGCATTGAATTTTTCGATTAATTCTTCGCGGGTGTTCATTACGAACGGTCCGTAGGCTGCAATTGGCTCATCAATTGGCACACCACTGAGTAGCACAATTTTCACGTTTTCATCACCTGCGGTGATTTTAACTTCGCCGCTTTCGTGGTTGAAAATCACCAATTCTGTTGGGTTCGCACGGTCGCTGTCGTTAATCACTGCAGATCCGCGTAATGCCACCAACATTAAATGGTGGGTTTCTGGCACGTTAATGGTTACGCTATGGTTGGCTTTAATATCCATTTCCCACATATTTAACTCAGTAAAGGTACGAGCTGGGCCTTTTACGCCGTCCAATTCACCTGCAATAATGCGTGCTGTTCCTGCATTATCCGCAAAGTGATAAGTTGGAATATCTGCCGCTTTAATGCTTTGATAACCCGCTGGGGCGTTTTTGTCTTTCGCTGGCAAGTTTACCCAAAGTTGTAGCATTTCAAACATTCCGCCTGTACGGCTGAAGTTTTCGCTATGGAACTCTTGGTGAACGATCCCATTTCCTGCGGTCATCCATTGTACATCGCCCGAGCCAATTACGCCGCCGTTACCATCGCTGTCACGGTGTTCAACTTCACCTTGTAACGCGATTGTGACGGTTTCAAATCCTGCGTGTGGATGTGCCCCTACACCTCTTGGCGCGCCGTTATGAGGTTTAAACTCCATTGGCATTGCGTAATCTAGCATTAAAAACGGGCTAGTTACTTTATCCTGTTGGCTATGTGAAAATAAAGGTGATACATAAAAACCATCGCCCACCCAATGTTGTTGTGGTGCTTGATATACTCGATTTACTGTACGCATAATTTTTCTCCTAAATTTGATAAATTCTGTTTTTGTAATGCCCTGAATATTCAGGGCGGTTAGTTCATTAATAAGTGGCAACTTGCATTCCACTACGTTGCGCTTCACGCAATTTAGTTGGGGTAACATCATTGCCGTCTGGATCAACCACACTTACGGTAGATAAAATATTAGTTAATTGTCCACGGATTGCCGCTAAATAACGCTGACGTAACGCACTACGCTCATTTAATTCAGCTTCAGAAAGTGCGGTAACTTTTGCTTTACGCGCTAATTCGTTAATTCTATCTAATTCCAAAATACGCATTTTCTTTCTCCTAAACTGTTTGCTTATTTCTTGTGGCGTAGTTTATACTTGTTCCATATAGTGAACAATAGTCAATTTTGAAACACAAGGTTCTATTTATGCAACAAATCGATCTCAATGATATGCGCTTTTTTTGTTACCGTGATCCAATCTGGTAGCCTCACCCACGCGGCGGAACAACTAAACGTGCCGAAATCTCGCTTAAGCCGCCGTTTAACCGAATTAGAAAATCAACTGGGCAGCAAACTGCTCGATCGCAATCGTAATGGGGTACGTTTAAATGATCTGGGTGAACATTTTTATCAACACGCTTTAATTGCGGTGGAAGCGGCAGAAAGTGCGGTGAATTCTGTGGCAGATTGCTTAGCCACGCCTCGTGGGTTGCTACGTCTTTCCATTTCTAGTGAAATTTTGCGTTATTGGCTCACACCACATTTATCGTACTATTTACAGCAACACCCTGATGTTGAGCTAAATATTACAATGGAAAACCGCCGCGCGAATTTATTGCAAGAAGGCGTGGATATTGCCTTGCGTATTGGTGAACTTGATCTTGATGACGTGGTTGCTAAGCATTTATTAGATATTGATTCTGGGGTTTACGCTTCACCTCATTATTTAAAGGAAAATGGCTCGCCACTCACCCCAAAAGAACTAAAAAACCACCGCTTGCTACATAAAAGTGATGGCAAAAATTGGCTTTTCAAGCAGGGCAATCAACGGGAATTAATTCAAGGGAAAAAAGCCTTACAAACCAATGATGCTTCAGTATTGGCGCAACTTGTTGAAGATAGCTATGGCATTGCCCTGTTGCCTGAGCTTTCAGGCTTAATTCAACCTCATTGGCAAAAATTATTACCCGATTGGCAAGTGGAAAGCGTGCCTTTATATGCCATTTATTATAAAAATCGCGGGCTTGCGCCAACGGTGCGAACATTTGTTAATTTTTTAAGCGAAATAGCAAAAAATTCGCAAAAATAACACCGCACTTCTATTCAGGCGTTGAGCAAGGGAAACAGATAAAGTAAGATTAACGCCCTTTTGAAAACAACTTAACTTATAACAAATACAGGAAAACACAATGAAAGTATCCATTATCGGTGCAGGCGCGGTGGGCGTGGGCATTTGTAATTATCTTCTGACAATGGGCGAATGCCAAGAAGTAGTCTTGGTGGATCTCAACAAAGAGCGCACCCGTGGCGAACAGTTAGATTTCAGCCATACCAGCGCATTAACCTTCGCCAAAAACACCAAAATTATTTCCGGTGAATATGAAGATACTCGTGATAGCGATGTGGTGGTGATCACCGCTGGCGCACAAATTAAAGTGGGGCAAGATCGCTTAGAAATCGGTCATATCAATGCGAAAATCACCGTGGAGATTGCCCGTCAATTAGAACGTTATACACCCAATGCGATTATCATTGTGGTCACCAACCCTTGTGATATTCTCACCCATTTTATTATTCGTAATACGAACTTCCCTGCGCACCGTGTGATTAGTGCAGGTTGTGTGGTGGATACGGCGCGAATGATGAAAATTATTGCCGATAAAGTAAAATCGATCCGAAAAACGTGTTCGGTTATGTGATGGGCGAACACGGCGCCAATAGTTTTATTCCTTGGAGTATCGTAAATATCGCAGGGCAAAAAATCGATGATTTTTGCCAACAAAACGATGTACCAATGCTCGATCCGCAAGAGCTACTCAAAGCCACCAAAGCCATTGGTTTGGAAGTATTCAGCTTAAAACTCAACACCAACCATGCCATTGCGGCGAGCGTGTTCCGCATTATTCGCGCCATTAGCATTAATGAATATTCTGTCTTGCCCGTTGGCACAATGCTCAATGGCGAATACGGCTTAAACGATGTGGTGGTGAACGTGCCAATGATCATCAGCAGCAAAGGCGTAGAACGCATTTTGAAATACAAACTACCCGCTGATGAGTTAGAGCAACTTCACCAATGCGCCAAAGCCCTACGCCAAGTAGTTGAGCAAGTGGCTGAAAGCACAGGGTTGAATTGTTAATAATGGATAAATAATATTGATTAAAAAGTGCGGAAAAAACCACCGCACTT
>NZ_PQVI01000048.1 GCF_002921145.1 Avibacterium endocarditidis | reverse complement strand
TTATAACATCAATGTCTTACAGAATAAAACGACTTAAATCTTCGTTTTCTACCACTTCGCCGAGGGCATCTGCAACGTAAGCGCCATCAATGGTAACTTGTTCGCCGTTCATATCGCTGGCGTTGAAGGAAATTTTATCCATTAAACGCTCCATTACCGTATGCAAACGGCGCGCGCCGATGTTTTCAGTTTTCTCATTGACACGGAAAGCGGCTTCAGCAATTTTCTTAATTGCATCTTGGGTGAAAGTAATATTCACGCCTTCTGTTGCCATTAAGGCTTTGTACTGCTCGGTTAAAGAGGCGTTTGGCTCAGTAAGGATTCTCTCAAAATCTTCCGCGGTGAGAGCGGAAAGTTCAACGCGAATTGGCAAACGCCCTTGTAATTCAGGAATTAAATCAGAAGGACGCGCCACTTGGAATGCACCTGAGGCAATAAACAAGATATGATCGGTTTTCACCATTCCGTGTTTAGTACTAACGGTTGAACCTTCCACTAATGGCAATAAATCACGTTGCACGCCCTCGCGTGAAACATCAGCACCACTGTATTCGCCTTTTTTACAGATTTTGTCAATCTCATCAATAAAGACAATGCCGTTTTGCTCTACTGCATCAATAGCTTTTTGTTTAAGTTCTTCAGGATTAATTAATTTCGCTGCTTCATCATCAACTAAGGCTTTGAGCGCATCTTTAATTTTCATTTTGCGGGTTTTGGTTTTGCCACTAGAAAGATTTTGGAACATTGACTGCAACTGGCTCGTCATTTCTTCCATTCCCGGTGGTGCCATAATTTCCACGCCCATTGATGGGGCGGCTACATCAATATCAATTTCGCGATCATCAAGTTGTCCTTCACGCAATTTTTTGCGAAACACTTGACGAGTGCTGCTATTGGTATCGTGATTTTCCACTTCACCCCATTGATTTTTAGCTGGTGGCAATAAGGCATCTAAAATGCGATCTTCTGCGGCTTCTTCCGCACGGAAACGATTCTTTTCAATTTCCGTTTGGCGCACTAATTTCATCGCACTATCGGTTAAATCACGAATAATGGAATCCACCTCTTTACCCACATAACCCACTTCGGTAAATTTGGTGGCTTCCACTTTGATGAAAGGTGCATTGGCTAATTTCGCTAAACGGCGCGCAATTTCTGTTTTACCCACCCCAGTCGGCCCGATCATTAAGATATTTTTAGGGGTAACTTCATGGCGTAATGGCTCTTGTAATTGCATTCTACGCCAGCGGTTACGCAGGGCGATAGCCACCGCTCTTTTTGCATCGGCCTGACCGATAATATGTTGATCTAATTCAGAAACAATTTCACGAGGTGTCATTTCAGACATAATGTAATCCTTTTTTCTAAACCATTTATACAAAATAAATGGGATTAATGTGATGTTAATTTTAACACGATAACACCACCTACAATCATCATTGCCCCTAATGCTCGCCAAAATGTGAGTGCATCATCATAAAACAGCACGCCAACAATAAAAGCACCAGCAGCACCAATTCCTGTCCATACGGCATAGGCGGTTCCCATTGGTATGGTTCGCTGTGCAAGGTAAAGCAATGTGCCACTGCCGATCATAAAAATAATCGCAAGCAGTGATCCCAACAGTGCCTTGTTAGGCTGGGTGGCAATTTTCAAGCCAATTGGCCAGCCAATTTCACGCAAGCCTGCACAAACTAAATAAATCCAAGCTATTTTAAATCTACGCGTTATGGCAATTCTTCAATGGTGAAATTTGTGTTGGTATAAACGCAAATATCCCCTGCAATTTTGAGTGATTTTTCTACGATTTCACGGGCTGAAAGATCAGTATTTTGCACTAACGCGCGTGCCGCAGACATTGCATAGTTGCCGCCCGAACCAATGGCCAAAATTTGATCTTCTTCAGGCTGTACCACATCACCAATTCCGGTAATGATCAGGCTTTCTTTCTCATCTGCCACAATCAACATTGCTTCAAGTTTACGCAACGCACGATCGGTACGCCAATCTTTAGCTAATTCCACCGCACTTTTAAGCAAATGCCCTTGGTGCATTTCCAGCTTACGTTCAAATAATTCAAACAGAGTGAACGCATCTGCGGTGCCGCCAGCAAAACCAGCCAACACTTTATTGTTATATAAACGGCGCACCTTGCGCGCATTACCTTTCATTACTGTGTTGCCAAGGGAAACCTGACCGTCTCCGCCCACAACCACCTTGCCATTACGGCGTACACTTACGATCGTTGTCATAGAAGTTCCTTTTATTTTGGATAAAATTATCAGAGATATGGGGATAAAAAAGACAATTTCAAGTAGAAATAAGCAGATTATTTTTTGATAACCAAATTGTGCCGTTCATTTAGAGTAAAAACAGCGGAAAAAATCGCCTTTAATGGCTTAATTTTGCTCCAAATTAGGCAAGAAAAATGCCTGCAAGAAAAGCGATAAACACGCCCATTCCCACATAATTATTATTTAAAAAGGCTTTGAAACAGTCTTCACGGCGGCGATGGCGAGTGAGTTTACATTGATAAACGAAAAGCAATGCGGTAAGTGCAAGTAAAATAAAATAACTATAATGCAAATGGGATTGGTAACCGATGAGAACGAGCAATCCTAGGGCAATAAATTGCAATAAGGCGATGATTTTATTGTCATATTGCGCAAACAAAATGGCGGTGGATTTCACCCCGATGCGCAAATCATCATCACGATCCACCATCGCATACTGCGTGTCATAAGCCACTGTCCAGGCTAAATTCGCCACAAATAGCAGCCAACATTCTAAGGGCAGTTGTGCGATTAACGCTCCATAAGCCATAGGAATAGACCAACCAAAGGCCGCGCCTAAGAAAAATTGCGGAAGGTGGGTATAGCGTTTCATAAAGGGATAAATAAAGGCTAACAGCACCGCAATAAAAGACAAGCCAATGGCGTAATAATTCAGAAATAGCACCAGAATAAAGGCGCAGAATATCAGCCCTGCAAAAAAGTAATTTGGCTTCTTTTTTCGCTGACTTTTCCCGTTGCTAAAGGACGCTGTGAAGTGCGTTTTACTTTGCCGTCAATGTGGCGATCCGCATAATCATTAATCACGCAACCTGCTGCACGCATAATGATTACGCCGAGTACAAATACTATTAGCACCGAAATAGGCGGAAAATTTTTCTCTGCCAAAAACAATGCCCAAAGCGTTGGCCACAATAACAATAATGTGCCAATGGGTTTGTCAAAACGCATTAATTGCGCGTAAGCAGTGAGTTTTTCCGAAAGTTGAGGCATAGTCCTAAATCAGCTAAATCAAAAGTGCGGTTATTTTACTTGAAAAAATCGCAAAGGTCTTGAACAAATTGATCTATGTCAATAAGATAGCGCATTATTTCACGCATAAATAAAAATAAGGAAAAAAA
>NZ_PQVI01000047.1 GCF_002921145.1 Avibacterium endocarditidis | reverse complement strand
CTTTCATTTTATGCCAAATTTGACGGTATCTTATTTCACGATGATGCCTTCATGACGGATTTTGAAGGAAAAGTAAGTGGAGAGAATTATGCTGCGCGCGGGGAAATTAGCCCTGAAGCTAAACAGAAAACACAGGATCTCATCAAAGCAACATTAAGTTTTAAACAAGCTTTAGAACCTTATTTTTTTATCAGGAAAAAGTGCGGTGAAAACTGCACGCAATATTTATGCTTCTGTAGTAAATACCCCAGAGGCGGAAGAATGGTTTGCACAAAGTTTGCCCGCGTTTACACAAGCTTATGATACCACCGCAATTATGGCGATGCCTTATATGGAAAATGAACAAACCATTTCTCAAGGTAAAGCAGCAGATTGGTTAGATGATTTAATTCAAAATGTAAAAAAATCTGCCGTACCGATGAATAAAGTTCTATTTGAATTTCAGAGCGTAAATTGGCGAACAAATAAATTTATTCCAGAATCTGAAATGATTAACTGGATCAAATTGCTTGAACTCAACGGTATTTATAGTTTTGGTTATTACCCTGATAACTTTTTATTAAATAAACCTAATTTAGAACAAATGCGTCCTTATGTTTCAGGAAATCCTATCCCTGTAAAATAATTTTTGACGCAATTATATTTATAACTAAGGAACAGTTTATGATTAACACAATCTTAGATTGTGTTGGGTATTTTCGTCTTTATGTACCCAGCAGTAATGGCAATTTACTGGTCAGTTTCTGGTATTATCTATTTCATTTTTAAAGAAAAACGTGGGAAATTAACTGAATTTTCTGCATTGCCCACAGAGCAAATTCCTTTAGTGAGTATAATGATACCTTGCTATAACGAATCAGATAATCTAGATGAATCAATCCCTCATCTGCTTAATTTAGATTATCCAAATTACGAGCTCATTTTTATTAATGATGGAAGCCGTGATAACACTGGTGAGATTATTGATCGCTGGGCAACAAAAGATAGTCGAATTATCGCTCTTCATCAAAAAAAAAACTCTGGCAAGGCTAGTGCATTAAATAATGCGTTAACGATTGCTAAAGGAAAATATGTTGCTTGTATTGATGGCGATGCCATTTTGGATTATTCCTCAATCGATTATATGGTGCAAGTCTTAGAAAATAACCCTAAATATGGTGCTGTAACTGGGAATCCGCGTGTACGCAATCGTAGCACGATTTTGGGACGGCTACAGGTTTCTGAATTTAGTTCAATTATCGGTTTAATCAAACGTGCACAAAGTTTAATGGGGACAATTTTTACTGTGTCTGGTGTATGTTGTTTATTTCGTGCTGATCTTATGCATCAAGTTGATGGCTGGGGTACCAATATGATTACTGAGGATATTGATGTCAGCTGGAAATTACAAACGGCTGGCTATGATATTTATTATGAACCTCGTGCGTTATGCTGGGTATTGATGCCAGAAACACTTAGAGGATTATGGAAACAGCGTTTACGTTGGGAACAAGGTGGTGCTGAAGTAATAATGAAATATTTTCCAGTTGTATGGCGAATGAGGAATCGCCGTCTATGGCCAATGTATGTAGAATATTTTGTTACTGCGATTTGGGCTATTTTCCTTGTGATCACTACTTTTCTTAGCATACTGACTTTCTTTATGGATGTACATATTAGTCAGTGGATAAATGTATCCATTTTTAAATCCAGTATCACAATCTTATTTTCAACATTCTTCTTACAATGTTTATTTAGTCTTTATATTGATAGTCGTTATGAAAAAGGCTTAATACGCTATGTGTTCCCTTGTATTTGGTATCCTTGGGCATATTGGTTACTCAACAACACTATTAATAGGTATTCCCAAAGCACTTTTTCGTAATAAATCAAAACATGCGGTTTGGATAAGTCCAGATCGAGGAGTTTAATAAATTAAAGGAGAAAAAAATGGCAAGTCTTGAATTGCAAAAACAAATGATCATTAATAAGCGTAATCTTAATTGGCGGTTAAAAACCAAAAAGCTATGCGCTTGACATACTCACTTGGGCAATATGGGTATACATGATGTACTTTATTGTTCAGAACTGGGAGTTCATTACGACTAGACCTATGTTTGAACAATTTAGATTATTTGAGATTATGTTCTTAATGACAGGCTTAGTATTTTGTCTATTATTTATAGCGGTAAGTTGGTCTTTTATCTCTAAAAAACTAAACTACCTCTGTCTCAGTGATACGCTAAAAAAAGTGGCTTTTATAGCCACTTTTTATTTTTCTCCCCACAAAAAAATTCTGAAAATTTTAACCGCACTTTAATATTTATACTTTAATCTAACCCAATAATTTTCCAGCGATTATGGCTTTTACCTTCAACTTTTCCTTTTTTTACTTCGCGGATATAATTCATCATCATATTTTGAATTGTGCCATTCTCCTGCCCTAATGCAACTTTAGACTCCCATAGTAATGGAATTTGTTGTCCATCAAAAATGCCTCCTTTTTTAATTAATTGTCCAAAACGATAAGAATTCATTCCTACTTTAAGTTTCATATCATCAGTAACTGGACGACCATCAGCTAAACGGAGGTTTACAATTTTATGTCCTTGCGGATTACGCAAATCAATTTGATAACTTACACCACCAAATAAATCAAAAGTAACATATTTGGATTTAGCGCGTTTTGCGTTGTAACGATAGGTGTTATCTCCAGGTTCAAGGGTATCAAAATAATCGGCAGACCATTCCATATATTGTTTGAGTTGCTTTCCTGTCATCTCATAAACGCTAACATCACCGCCAGCATAACGATAATTGTAGATAATGTCTTTTTCTTAATGTCCCCTTTTTCTAAGCGGACATTCTGGTGATCAAAGGCAAAGGAAACAACATCAGCCTGACTATAATATTGTTCTACATCGTGGATAAAAGAAGACAGCCCCGTATCTTGAGAAAAAGCAAAAGATACACCATGGTTTTCACCTTGGGGTACCATTGTATTTTCTGTTTTTCCTATAATCACATTATTTAAACGACGTAATTCATCATGATAAGGCTGATAAATTTTAATAATTTCTTCATCAGCTTGTAGATCTTTTACTGGAACCGTTTTTGCAGTTTTATTTATCAGTTTAACCTGACTATTTTCGACGTCAAAAGTAAGATCTACTTCTGAAACCACTGTACCATAACGATGTGGCTCCGTGATCAATGTATCTTTAATAGTTACACTAGGAATATTTTTATGCATATGTCCAGCGATAATCACATCAATGCCATCCATTGCATTGACAAGATCAGCAACACCTGTATCTGGAATATTATTTTCATTTTCAATTCCCATATGAGCCAAAACCACAATCGCATCAACCCCTTTCTGCTTTAATTGGATAATTTGTTTTTTTTCTTCAATAGGAGAAGTAAAAGTCATTTGATCAAGATAGCCAGTATCTAGCTCAAAAGTGGCAGACATTGGCGTAGTCAAACCAATCACGCCAATTTTCACTCCGTCTTTTTCAATTATCGTAGTTGGCTTAAGATAACGGCGACCATCTTTATAGTAAAAATTTGCTGTTAGCTTTTGAGCTTGCATATCTTTTAGAATTTCATCTAGTGCTGTCATACCAAAATTGAATTCGTGATTTCCTAGAATGAAAATATCGTATTTCATCTGGTTAAGTATTTTAGGAATGGGATTATTTTATAATGTTCAGCAGTTTTAGCGAATACTTCCACCTGATTATCTTGAATTGCATCACCAATATCCACTAGAACAACATTAGGATTATTTTACGAACCTCGTTCACATAAGTGGAAATTTGAGCATAAGAACCCGAAGGATCAGCAATATCCGCACCATAGCTCCAAGGCACAACCCGACCATGCACATCTGAAGTACCTAAAATTTTGATATTCACTTCTTTCCCAACAGTAATACTTATGGAAGAAAGTGCAAGAATAGTCATAAAAAGTTTTTTCACAGTGCCTCCTACTACATAGAATGGATTAAAACTTATTGAGGTTTTGTAAAACATAGAAGATTATCAACAAGTTAAATATTTTATAGTGAGCATAAAAAACCTGCTTATTCTCACAAGCAGGTTTTTATTCTTAGCTCACTACATAAGGAATGTTGGTGATGCCTGATTCAGCTAAAGCAGCAATGACATCAGGAGCTTCCACATTCTCACCAAAAACAGCAACGACTTCTGCTACATCTTCACCTTTTTGCTTAGTTTCTTCAGCAGACAACGCACCGATATTTAGTAATTCTGACACTAAATCATGGGCAAAAATGCGAGTTGTTGTAAAAGTAATAGTTAAGTTACTCATAAAAATTTCCTTTGTAAATAATAAATCAAACAATAGCCTTTGCTATTGCTACGCTGGCGATTTTAGCATTATCTCCTTATAACAAGCGATAAATATTTTTGAAATTTATTGGGATTTTTAACCGCACTTTATTTCAGGTTATTCTTACTTCTTAAAAAGGAAGAAATTTCTGACAAAATTTGATCTAAGACAAAGAAATGCTATTTTACTCTGCATAGTAAAAAATACTTGATAAAATTAGTCGGGTATTAATTCGTACTGTCATATGGCTATCATTTGACAGTATTTTTCTGAGCTGCAAATGCTCTATTTACTTAAAACTATGGAGATTTATTATGGGGCAATACAAAAAGCTCTGGTACACCTTAATTGTGGTGCTTATCGGCGCATTTTCTATTCTCGGTTATTTTGGAGTGGATATTTATCGTGAAGCACCACCCATTCCAGAAAAATATGTCAATGCCAATGGCGAAACCTTGATAACTAAACAAGATATTTTGCAAGGCCAAACGGCGTGGCAAACAACTGGGGGAATGCAACTTGGCTCAATTTGGGGACACGGTGCTTACCAAGCACCCGATTGGACGGCAGACTGGTTACACCGAGAACTCACCAATTGGTTAGACATTACCGCACAAAAAGAATTTGGTAAAAATTTTGATGCGTTAGATGATGATCAAAAGGCTGTATTACAATCTCGCTTAACCCGCGAATATCGTGGTAGCAAAGTTGAAAATGGTGCGGTGCAATTATCTGATACTCGTCAGCAAGCTATTGAAAAAACAGCACAGTATTATATTTCCTTATACGGTGATGATCCGCAATTTAAACTCACTCGCGATCATTTTGCGATGAAAGATAACACTCTGCCGGCATTATCGGATCGTCAAGATTTAACCAAGTTTTTCTTCTGGACAGCTTGGACTGCTTCGGCTAATCGTCCAAATACAGATGCCACTTACACCAATAACTGGCCGCACGAACCACTCATTAATAATGTGCCAACGGCAGAAAATATTATGTGGTCAATTGCCAGTATCGTTTTCTTAATCCTAGGGATTGGAATGATGGTTTGGGTGTGGGCATTCAAGAAAAAAGAAGATGAAAAAGATCCAACACCAGATGTGGTTGATCCGCTCACTAAAATTCAGCTTACCCCTTCACAAAAAGCCTTAGGTAAATATCTATTCACCGTGGTCGCATTATTCATTGCACAAGTTACCTTTGGTACAATCGTGGCCCATTACACGGTAGAAGGACAAGATTTCTACGGTATTCCACTTTCTGAATATTTACCTTATTCCTTAATTCGCACTTGGCACGTTCAAAGTGCATTATTCTGGATCGCAATGGCATTCTTAGCTGGTGGCTTATTCCTTGCACCGATTATCAATGGTGGCAAAGATCCAAAATATCAAAAACTCGGTGTCGATATTCTATTTTGGGCGCTAGTTGTCTTAGTTGTGGGATCATTTACTGGTAGCTATTTAGCGATTGCCCACCAAATTCCAAAAGAACTGAGCTTTATGTTCGGTCATCAAGGCTATGAATTTATTGATCTAGGACGTTTCTGGCAAGCAGTAAAATATGCAGGTATTTTATTCTGGCTAATCCTAATGCTACGCGGCACTATCAATGCCTTTAAACAACCTGGCGATAAAAACCTACTCGCCTTGTTCTTTGCTTCTGTTATCGCCATTGGTTTATTCTATGGCCCGGCCTTATTCTATGGCGAACACACTCATTTATCTGTGATGGAATATTGGCGCTGGTGGGTAGTACACCTTTGGGTTGAGGGCTTCTTTGAAGTATTCTCTGTGGCGGCACTTTCCTTTATTTTCGTAAGTTTAGGCTTAGTTTCACGCCGCACTGCAACCGTTTCCACTATTGCGTCAGCATCAATCTTCTTAATTGGAGGTATTCCTGGCACATTCCACCACCTATATTTTGCAGGGGCTACCACACCAATTATCGCCGTTGGCGCATCGTTCTCCGCGTTAGAAGTTGTACCGCTCGTGTTACTCGGTTATGAAGCTTGGGAGCATTGGTCAATGCAACAAAAAGCACCTTGGATGGAACGCTTAAAATGGCCTATTTACTGCTTTGTCGCCGTGGCGTTTTGGAATATGTTAGGCGCTGGCGTATTTGGTTTCTTAATCAATCCACCTATTTCGCTTTACTATGTCCAAGGGCTAAACACAACAGCAGTACACGCACACGCTGCGTTATTTGGGGTTTATGGCTTCCTTGCTCTTGGCTTTGTGTTTCTCATCGTGCGTTACTTACGCCCAAGCATTCAATTTGATGACAAACTGATGAAATTTGGTTTCTGGAGTTTAAATATCGGCTTAGTCGTGATGATTATTTCAAGCCTTTTACCAATTGGCGTAATCCAAGCGCACGCCAATATGGTACACGGTTTATGGTATGCACGCGGTGAAGAATTTATGCAGCAAGATCTTTTCGTTACCCTACGCTGGGTGCGTATCCTAGGCGATGTGATTTTCGGCTTAGGCGCGCTTGCCTTCTTCTGGCAAATGGTGAAAATGGTTTTTGCAAGACAGAAATAATCCATATATCAAATAAAAATCCTCACTGATATGTGGGGATTTTTTAGGCTCAGTTTATACAAAAATTGTAAAAAATAAGTGCGGTGAAAAATTCCAAAATTTTCTACCGCACTTTGTTTTTTAAGGATTCTACGTTTTCAGAAACTTACGACAACACCGAAATTCGTTCGCGAATGTGCTTACCATTCAATGCTTCATCAATCATTGCAATGGCGTAATCAGCATAGCTCACATAGCTTTCGCCTTTTTCATTCACACTGAACACTTCTCCAGCCAATCGGTATGCGCCTGTTTTTTCCCCTTCAGGATCAAACACCGCTGCTGGGCTAAGATAAGTCCATTGCACATCATCACGCTTACGCAATTCTGCCAATGCCTGTGCCATTGCTTGGGCTATAGGTTTATATTCCGCTGGGAAATCTGGCGTATCAACAAGTTGTACGGCTAGGCTAGCATCAGTATAAAGGCTACCAGCTCCGCCTACAACAAGCAAACGCACCTTTGTTCCCGCCAAAATATCACATAAATGGGCAAGCGATGTGCTATGTTGTGGTAAAGTTTCTGGCGTCCACGTAGCAAAAGCATCAATCACCACATCAAAGCCTGCAAGATCCGCTTTGGTTAAATCAAACAAATCTTTTTTAAGCACTTGTTGTGCCGCGCTGTGATTTTCACCGCGTACCACTGCGGTAACATCTAAACCTCGCGCTACTGCTTCAACTACGATCAAACGCCCTGCTTTTCCATTTGCACCAATTACTGCGACTTTCATTTTTTTCTCCTGTTTAATGATAAAAATTGTTGTATCTCGTTTTTGTTGAGCGTGATAATATCTCTCTATCAAACAAAAAGAAAGTAAGCGCCAAAAAGTGCAGTAGTTACCTTAGAGAAACTCATATTGAAAAATAAGGAAAAATTGTGAAAGAAAAAGAGAAAAAATTACCTGATTGTGAAGTAGAAATTACCTTAATGATGATGAGCGAACGCTGGCGTGTGTTAATTATTCGTGAATTATTATCTGGCACAAAGCGTTTTGGTGAATTGAAAAAAAACCTTAACTGGCATTTCGCAAAAAGTGCTAACGGCGAATTTAAGGGCAATGGAAACCCAAGGATTATTAACGCGAAAAGTCTATGCAGAAGTGCCACCAAGGGTGGAATACACCCTGACAGAAGACGGTAAAAGCTTAAAAAGTGTGCTGACTGCAATGGCGGCGTGGGGTGAGAATTATCGTCAAAAATATCAAGAGAAATAAAATCTGGAAAAAATCACCGCACTTATTAAAAACGCCCCTTAAAAGTGCGGTGATTTTTCGGTAGTTTTTTATTACAAAATAAAAGCGAGCATTTAGCTCGCTTTCTTATTTTTTTGTGAATTAATCTTGTCCAAGCTCACCAAGCAATTTTAATTCTCGGTTTTTCACTTGGTTTTTCAGAATTTCGGTGAATTCTGCCACGGTGAACGTGCCTAAATCAGCACCTTTACGGGTACGCACGGCAATTTTGCCCTCGGCAATTTCTTTATCACCACAGACTAACATATAAGGCACACGTTTTAAGGTGTGTTCGCGGATTTTAAAGCCGATTTTCTCATTGCGTAAATCTGCTTTGGCACGCAAGCCTGCGTCAGAAAGGGCTTTCACCACGTCTTTCACATAATCCGCTTGGCTGTCGGTAATGTTCATCACTACCGCTTGGGTTGGTGCAAGCCAAGGTGGGAAGAAACCTGCGTAATCTTCGGTGATAATTCCGATAAAACGCTCTAATGACCCTAAAATCGCACGGTGGATCATCACTGGCGTTCTGCGGTCATTATCTTCCGCCACATAAGAGGCATTTAAGCGACCCGGTAAGGCGAAATCAAGCTGGATTGTGCCACATTGCCATTCACGATCAAGGCTATCACGCAAGGCAAATTCGATCTTCGGCCCATAAAATGCCCCTTCGCCCTCTTGGATTTCATAATCTAAACCATTGTGTTTTAACGCATTGGCTAAGCCTTGCTCTGCTCTGTCCCACATTTCATCAGAACCGATGCGCTTTTCTGGACGAGTAGAAAGTTTTACTTGAATGTTGTTGAAACCAAAGGTGCTGTAAATATCGTAAACCATACGGATACAGCTGGTTACTTCGCTTTCAATTTGATCTTCTGTACAGAAAATATGTGCGTCATCTTGAGTAAAACCGCGTACACGCATTAAACCGTGCAATGAACCTGATGGCTCGTTACGGTGGCACGAACCAAATTCCGCCATACGAATAGGCAGATCACGATAAGATTTCAAGCCTTGGTTAAAAATTTGCACGTGTCCCGGGCAATTCATTGGCTTGATGGCATATTCACGGTTTTCTGATGAAGTCGTGAACATTAAATCGCCGTAGTTTTGCCAATGCCCTGTTTTTTCCCACAGAACGCGATCCATCATAAATGGGCCTTTCACTTCTTGGTAATCGTACTCTTTCAATTTAGTACGCACGAAGGTTTCCAGCTCACGGAAAATCGTCCAGCCGTCATTGTGCCAGAACACCATACCCGGTGCTTCTTCTTGCATATGGTAAAGATCAAGGGCTTTGCCGATTTTACGGTGATCGCGTTTTGCTGCTTCTTCTAAGCGTTGTAAATAGGCCGCTAATTGTTTTTTATCCGCCCACGCTGTGCCGTAAATACGCTGTAACATCTTGTTTTTGCTGTCACCACGCCAGTATGCACCCGCCACTTTTTGTAATTTAAAGTTATGGCAGAAACGCATATTTGGCACGTGCGGCCCACGACACATATCAATATATTCTTGGTGATGATAAAGCGCTGGCGTTGCGGTTTTTTCGATGTTTTCATCTAAAATCGCCATTTTGTACGGCTCGCCACGCTGCTCAAACGTATCTCTTGCTTCTTGCCAACTTACTCGTTTTTTCACCACGTCATAGTTGGTTTTTGCCAGCTCGTGCATTCTTTTTTCAATGGCATCAAGATCTTCTTGCGTTAAAGAGCGGTCTAAATCCACGTCATAATAGAAACCGTTTTCAATGGTTGGCCCGATCGCCATTTTCACATCAGGGAAAAGCTGTTTAATTGCGTGTCCTAATAAATGCGCGCAAGAGTGGCGAATAATTTCTAATCCGTCTTCATCTTTTGCGGTGATGATTTCTAAATTGGCATCTTGATCAATCAGATCGCACGCATCACGGCGTTCACCGTTCACACGCCCAGCAATGGTCGCCTTGGCTAAACCTGCACCAATATCCTGCGCCACTTCAAGCACAGTAACGGGTTTATCAAATTGGCGCTGTGAGCCATCGGGTAAAGTAATAATTGGCATATTAAATCCTTATACAGTGGTTACCCATACGAGAGGTAACTTGTTGATTAAATTAAAATAAAGTAAAAGCACCGCACTTTGTTATACCTACAATGTATTTTTCGCACCGTGCTTTATAGGTTATCGAATTGCTTTTGCAATGACTTTCGATGCAAGCTCGTGATCATACGCTATTTTGCGCTGAAAACCAACTTTCTGCCCCATTTTACTGGGCTTTTTGTGGGTTTTAAACCGCTTTATCGAAATATAATTCCACTTGGGATAATTTTGCCATTGTTTCCACATAGGCTTTCACTTTCGGCGGGAACACAAGCCCTTTCACACAAGTGAGGTTACGCAGCATTGGGAAAAGCAAAATATCTTCCATAGAAAGCTGATCATTTGCGCCATTTTCTGACAAAATCAAATACTCAAGTGCGGTGAAATCTTGCTGTAATTTTTCGATATATTGAGCAGAATTTGCCAGATTTTCGGCGAAATCACCAATACTTTCAGTTTTCTTTTTAACGAAATAATCCACCGCACTTTGGGTAGCAAATTCAGGCAAGCCTAATTTCACAAAACGCGGTAATAAAAGATGATTATAATAACGGCTCACTGCCTGCATCCACGCTTGCAGATCGCTACGCACATCATCATCTGGCAACAACAGATCACCATAATTTTGATCCACATAATGGACAATATCCAAACTTTCTGGCATTGCCGTGCCGTCTTCTTTAATCAAAATTGGCGCCATTTTTTTGCCGATGAGTGATACTGGCGTGGCTTCATCATCACTCAATAACACTTGCTCTTCCACTGGCAAATTTTTCAAGCCAAAAATCATTCTGGCACGCACGCAGAATGGACAATGATCATAAACGTATAATTTCATTTTTTGCTCCTTACTAAACAATTAAGCGAATAGGCGCTACCTTACCGCAAATTTTTCTCCCCGCAAATAAAAAACTTGAAGTTCATCACAGATTATTTTGCCCATTTCCTTTATGATCAAGGCGTGGCGCAAGTTGAATATGGGGGGGACTTATGTGGAAATCAATTTCTCAAGTTTTAGCCGAACATCTTGGTGCGTATTATTTTATCAAGCAAAAACGTAAAGTGCATACTGGCGAAATGCACGAAGCTTGGATTATTGATGATGGAATCCAGCCCGTTTTTGTGAAAATTAATGAAAAATCCTACCGCTCTATGTTTCGTGCCGAAGCCGATCAGCTGGAATTACTAGCCAAAACAGGGACAATTCAAGTACCGCAAGTTTACGGCGTAGGCTGTTCACAAAACCACAGTTTTTTTTTACTGCTCGAAGCCCTTCCTTTCAGAGAACCGAACGCGCAATCAATGGCACAATTTGGCTCGCAATTAGCCAACTTGCACCAATGGGGCAATGCCGAGCATTACGGGCTCGATTTTGACACTTGGCTTGGGCCAGTTTATCAGCCAAATGGTTGGTCAGATAATTGGGCAAAATTTTTCAGCGAACAACGCATTGGCTGGCAATTACAGATCTGCAAAGAGAAAGGTTTAGCTTTTACTGATATTGATGAATTGGTCGCCGTTGTCGCCAAAGGGCTAGCCAAACATCAGCCAAAACCTGCCTTGTTGCACGGCAATCTTTGGATTGAAAACTGTGCAGTGGCAAATGGCCAACCTTTTACTTACGATCCCGCGTGTTACTGGGGCGATCACGAATGCGATCTGGCATTTAGTGAATTATTCCAGCCGTTTCCTGAAACATTCTATCAAAATTACCACCGCACTTTGCCGATTGATGAAGGCTATGCGCAACGCAAACCGCTTTATCAGCTTTATTATTTGTTAAATTTTAGTCATCGTTTTTCTGCTCATTATGTGGCGCTCACCAAAGCGATCATTGAAAAAATACTCAAGGGGAATCTATGAAATTTCAAGCAGTTATCTTCGATATGGACGGCGTTCTGATTGATTCCGAACCTTTTTGGAAACAAGCTGGCGTGGAAGTATTTGGGCAAATTGGTATTCCTGTTAGCTTGCAAGAAATGCAAGAACTCACGGGAATGCCAGCTCTTGGTATTGTCAAAACCGTTTATCAACGCTATCAAAAAACGCCTGTTCCTGTTGAAGAAATGGTAAAACGAATGAATGACTGTGCCATTTCAATGATTTTGGAAAATAAGCCCTTAATGCCAAATGTGCCAGAAACCCTTGAAAAACTCACCGCACTTGGTTGTAAGCTGGCGGTTGCTTCCGCTTCGCCACGCTATTTATTAGAACAAATCACTGAACGCTGCGGCATTGCATCTTATTTCCAGTATCTCTCATCAGCCACAGAATTAGATTACAACAAACCGCACCCGCAGGTTTATTTACACGCAGCCCATCAATTAGGTGTTGAACCCCAAGCCTGTTTAGGCATTGAAGATTCCGTGCTAGGAATGACCGCAGTGAAAGCCGCGTCAATGCGCTGCGCTGTTATCCCAGCTCCCGTTGAACGCACCGATCCGCGTTGGGCATTAGCGGATTATCAACTAGAACAGCTAGCTCAAATTCCTGAGATTTGTGCATAAAAAAGTGCGGTATTTTACCGCACTTTCTAGCCTATTTCTTATTCCACTTGAATGGCATAATCAGACAATTTAGGAACCTGCTTAATCAGGCCTTGTTGCTGCATAAATTGTGCCATTTTCTCATAACGTGCGTTATCTAAGGCGCTTGGGCGTAAACTTAAACGTGGCAAGGTATCACGCCAAGCCAAGCGATTGAGTTCGTTGTCTAAATCTTGCGGTCTATAGCTCACAAACGCCTGCCAACTTTGTTGTGGGTGGTTTAAAATATAAACGCTGGCTTGTTCAAGTGCAGTCAAAAATGCACGAATTTTTTTCGCAGGAAGCTGATTTTTATTAGCCACAACAATCAATTCATCATACATTGGCACGCCCTGTTCTTCTGGATAAAACGCCTTGCCCGGTTTCTTTTCTATCTCCATCTGATTTAGCTTAAAATTACGAAATGCACCAATAACCGCATCGACTTGTCCGCTAAATAATGCGGGAGAAAGCGACCAATTCACGTTCACTAATTCCACATCATTTAAAGAAAGGTGGGTAGATTTCAACATTGCACCAAGTAACGCATCTTCAAAACCACTCACGGAATAACCGATCTTTTTCCCTTTTAAATCGGCAATCTGTTCAATACCGCTATCTTTTAGCACCACAAGGCTATTTAACGGCGTTGAAATTAAGGTGCCAACACGCACCAGCGGCAGCCCTTCTGCCACTTGCATTTGCAGCTGTGGCTGATAATCCACTGCTAAATCTGCCTGCCCTGCTGCCACTAATTTAGGGGGCATTGAAGGATCAGCGGGCTCGATAATCTCAACCTGCAACCCATTTTCCGCAAAAAAGCCTTTTTGCTGTGCCACAATAATGGCGGCGTGATCGGGATTAACAAACCAATCCAGCAATAAGGTTAATTTTTCTTTGGCTTGCACGCTAATGCTCATACCTAAAGCGAAAATTAAACTGCATAAATACCATTGTTTTT
>NZ_PQVI01000046.1 GCF_002921145.1 Avibacterium endocarditidis | reverse complement strand
CCGCCGTATTCGTATTTTCAACCGCATTGGACTTGGTTGAATGTTGCTCTGTGGCGATAACATTGCCGCTTAAAAGTGCGGTGAAAATTAAGGCTAAAAAGGTCTTTTTCATTGGTGTTTCCTTGCTTATTTGGTGGTGAGCTTATACGCTCAAATCCACTTGGTCTCCTTTGGCTTGTAACCACATTTTGCGATCTTCAGAACGTTTTTTCGCCAATAGCATATCCATTAATTCAAAGGTTTCTGTTTCACTTTGTTCATTTTCTTGATCAAAGGTGAGCTGCACCAAACGGCGTGTATTGGGATCCATTGTGGTTTCACGCAACTGGCTTGGGTTCATTTCGCCTAGCCCTTTGAAGCGCTGCACATTGATTTTGCCTTTTTTATTTTTTAGGCGATCTAAAATGCCTTCTTTTTCCCCTTCATCAAGGGCGTAATAGACTTCATTGCCAATGTCGATACGATAAAGCGGTGGCATTGCCACATAAACGTGTCCTTCCGCTACCAATTTCGGGAAGTGGCGTAAGAATAGGGCACAGAGTAGGGTGGCAATATGTAAGCCATCAGAATCCGCATCAGCAAGAATACAAACTTTGCCGTAACGCAACTGGGAAAGATCGCTATTGTCAGGATCGATGCCCAATGCCACAGCAATGTCGTGGACTTCTTGCGAGCCAAGCACCTGATCGGCGGAGACTTCCCAAGTATTTAGAATTTTTCCGCGCAATGGCAAAATGGCTTGATATTCACGGTCGCGCGCTTGTTTGGCCGATCCCCCTGCGGAATCCCCTTCGACTAAGAATAATTCGGTCAATGCTAAATCTTGTGAGCTACAATCAGCGAGTTTCCCCGGCAGGGCAGGGCCACTCACTTGTTTTTTACGCACGATTTTTTTCGCTGCACGCAAACGGCGTTCAGCCGAGCTAATCGCCATTTTCGCCAGTTCTTCGGCTTCTTGTACGTTTTGGTTGAGCCATAAGCTAAAGGCATCTTTCACTACACCGCTAACGAACACCGCACTTTGACGAGAAGATAAACGCTCTTTGGTTTGCCCGGCAAATTGTGGATCTTGCATTTTGATCGAAAGCACATAAGCACAGCGATCCCAAATGTCATCAGCGGTGAGCTTAACCCCGCGTGGCAACAAATTGCGGAATTCGCAAAATTCCCGCATTGCATCGAGCAAGCCTTGGCGTAAGCCATTAACGTGTGTTCCCCCTTGGATAGTGGGAATTAAATTCACATAGCTTTCGCCGAGCAAATCGCCCCCTTCAGGCAACCAAATTAATGCCCAGCTGGCGGTTTCTTTTTCGGTTTCAAAATTGCCCACAAAAGGGGAGGCTGGCAAGGTGGTGTAGCCTTCCACGCTTTCTGTTAAGTAATCAGATAAGCCGTCTTGATAGAGCCAAACATCTTCTGTGCCGTTGATTTTATCAATAAAACGAATTTCTAAGCCTGAACACAGCACCGCTTTGGCGCGCAACAAATGGCGTAAACGGGTGATGGAAAAATTAGGGCTGTCGAAATATTTCGGGTTCGGTTTGAAATGCACGGTTGTGCCAGTAGTACGGCGACCGCAAGTGCCGATAACTTCCAATTCTTGCACTTTCGCCCCATTTTCAAAGGCGATTTTATACACTTGTCCGTTACGCTTAATTTGAATATCCACGCGTTCAGAGAGCGCATTCACCACAGAAATCCCCACGCCGTGCAAACCGCCAGCGAAGGTATAGTTTTTATTGGAGAATTTTCCCCCTGCGTGCAATTTGGTGAGGATCACTTCCACCCCTGAAATACCCTCGGTGGGGTGAATATCCACCGGCATTCCACGTCCGTTATCAATCACTTCAAGGGATTGATCTTTATGCAAAATCACTTCGATTTTTGTGGCGTGGCCGGCTAGCGCTTCGTCCACGCTGTTATCGATCACTTCTTGCCCGAGATGATTGGGGCGGGTGGTGTCGGTGTACATTCCAGGGCGAAGTTGAACGGGTTCAAGATCTTTTAAAACGGTAATTTCATTGGCGGAATAATTTGTTGTCATTGGTCTTCCCGTGATTAAAATTCAAAAAATTGGCAAAATTCTAACAAAAAAACCAACGCTTGCCTAAAAGTGCGGTTGGTTTTTTGCGATTTTTATTCGTTACCTAAAATGCCTAAATTCCAGTTTATGGCTTCTTTAGGGCGTTTTTCTTGCAACAAGAAACGCTGGTTGGCCTTCGCTTGCGGTTGCACCACAGAGCCAGACGGCGTTGAGAAGGCAATTCCGCCTTTTAACAGCTGCTGCATTGATCCCGTGTTAATGGATAAGCCCGTGAAGCCCAGCTCCATTCCATAACCTGATGAGATCCAGAATTCTGAATTTTGTCGCACTAAGGCTTTATGTTTATTGGCAATTACAATATGCACCAAAACACGATCGCCGATTGGGTTAAGCTCAAGGCTACGAATCGTTCCCACTTCCACGCCACGATACATTACAGGCGAGCCTGTGGTGATATTCATTGCGTCTTTGGTTTCTAAAATGAGCGGGAAACCATCGCCGTATTTATTGGTTGTTGGCACGGATTGAGCCAAACGGAATTGACTGCGTGCTTTGCCACTGCCAGCTTCCACATCAATATAAGGTTGTAAAAGGCTATCTAAATTCTCAATACCGCCCGCAGAGATTTGTGGGGAAATGAGGCGGAACTTACTATTTTCTTTCGCAATGATAGCCATATATTTCGGGTTAATTAACGCCGTGGCGAGAATTTTGTGATCGGCAGAAAGCTCAATGCTATCCACTTCACCAATATTTAAGCCCATATAACGCAACGGCATTCCTTTACTTAAATTGGTGGCATCTGCGGCGCTGAGCTTAATTACTTGCCCTGCGGATTTGGCACGCATTTCATTTGGGTAAAGAATTTTGTTACCTGAGCCACTGTTATCAAAACTAATTGCGCCTTTTAAGGAGCGAGCAATAGGTGCAGCTTGAATGCTAATGCCTTTCGGTGTGATGTCCACCTGTGCCGCACTTTCCACCCAGAACAGACTTTTGCTGGTGAGCAAATCACGATGTTTCGGATAGATAAATACGTCCACGTCAAAATGATCTTTTTTCGGGCGGATAGCCAGAATTTTACCCACTTCATATTGGCGATAAAGCACCAGAGAACCTTTATCAATGCTGGGTAGTTGTGAAGTGGTTAAGGTGATGGTTGGGGTGAGATTATTACTCACAATCCCCGCTTCAGCATTACTTAGATCGCTGTATAACGGGAAACTTTCAGGTAATGTACCCGCTTGATGACCCGCCACAATGCGAATGCCACCTTGTAGCCATTTTTCAGGTGTAGCCGCTTGCATCTTGATGCCATCAACGCCCACGCTCACTTCAAAATTTGATGCAGCAATAAAGAGCGTATCGGGGTGAATTAAATGACGATATTGCCCAGCAATCGCTACTTTAAAATGCACCGATTCTTGTTCGATGCGTTGATTTACAATTTCACCAATAGGGAAATTATTGTAGTAAATTTGCTGCCCTTCGCTGATGTTATAGGTTTCAGGTGCGGTTAAGGTTAAAACCAAGGTATCGGGCTGTTTGAGCAACAGTTCATTTTCTTTAATCACAGTAAATTGCGTTTGTTTTTCGCCTGTACCGCTGATCACATCAAAATATTCGCCACGCAATAATTTTTGCGTGTCGCTCAGCTCACTTAAATTAAATTTTGTGTTGCGTAGCACGATTTCAGTGTTGGTTTTAAACAGATTTTCAGCGCTTGGATCAATGAGTAATTTGCCTTGCAAAATTTCTTCATTATTTTCCACCGCACTTTTCTGACAGTAAACCGATTTGTGTATCTTGTGAATACACCACCGTTTTACCTGCGCGTAATCCCGCAATATTCGGCACGGTAACATTGATTTCAATACCGCGTTTGGCGGCTTGTAAATTGGCATATAAACGATAGCGTTCGTTGTTTTCTGCTTTTGGACTATTTTGTGGCGAATCAAATGCTACAGCCCCCTGCACCACGGCATTTAGGCTATCCATTTGCACGTTAATACCAGAAAGCCCAACATTGGCGTTAATGCCACTAATGTTCCAGAAATGGCTGTCTTTTTTCACGAATTGGGTATAAGGCTTGTCGATCACCACATCAATTTCAATTTTCTTCTGATCTTTGGTGAAGCGGTAATCATAAATTTTCCCGACAGGCATTTTTTTGAAATAGACAGACGCACCGATTGAGATTGAGCCTAAATCATCGGCAAGTAAATGAATGAGCAAATCGCCTTCGTTAACTTGGGCGATCGGGCCTTCACTTTCTGCCACAAATTCATCTTCATATTCACCGTCCCCAGGTTGTAGGGTGATGTAGTTACCCGAAACCAGCGCATCAATGCCTGAAATCCCGGCTAGTGAAGCACTTGGACGAACGAGCCAAAACTTGGTGTTTTCACGCAATACGGTTTTGGCTTCAGGATAAATACTGGCTTCCACTTCCACTTTTTTCAGGTCGTCAGTGAAATTTACTTTTTTCACCACCCCAATTTGCAAGCCTTGGTAACGAATCTGCGTTTTCCCTGCCACTAAACCATCACCATTATCAAAGGTGATTTTGATGCTAATGCCTTGTTCTTGCACAATTTGAAAGAACAAAATCGCACCAATACATAAGGCGACAAAGGGTAACAACCAAAATGGTGAAATCCGTTTGTTTTTATGAATAGCGGCTTTTACCGCGTTGTAATTATCCTGAATGGATGGCGTTTTGTTGTTGTCTGTCATAAATTTTCCAAAGTAAACGACTGTCGAATTGCGAAGCTGAAATCATAGTTAAGAACACTGCAGCCCCAAAATAAAAGGCAGCAGGGCCTACGGAAAAATTGATGATTTGTCCGCGTGCAACCAAGGACATCATCAATGCGAGTACGAACAAATCTAACATCGACCAACGACCGACAAAATGCACAATATGGAATAGACGCATTTGCCATTTTATGGATTGGCGAAGGTTGAAATGTACACAAATTAATAAATAAAACAAAATAAAAATTTTGCTGATGGGGATAAAAATACTGGCGGTAAATACCACAAATGCCACGAAATAACTGCCCATTTCAACAAAGGTGATCACGCCAGACATCAGGGTATCGGCACTTGGCGCACCATTGACATAAACTACTGACATCGGTAGTAAATTAGCAGGGAACAGCATAATAATGCCGGCAATCAAGGTTGCCCAAGTGCGTTGCAATTTAATGTTTACTGGCACGTCTAATAGCGTTAAACAGCGTGGACAACGGGCTCGATGTTTGCTGTCTTGATAAGGCTCGGTAAACGTGTAATGGCACTCCAAGCAGACACAAGGCGGTTCATCAGGCATTTCAGTCAAAAGTCTATCTTGTGGATAAAAATCATTCCACAGCGCATTCAGATTGAGCTTAATGAATAGAAGCGTGGTTAAAAGTGCGGTGAAAACAAAGGCAATTAAATAAATATCAAGGCTAAGAGTGGCGTATTCTCGTACCTTAAACATCGTTACGCCCAGGGCGACCAAATACACATCAAACATTACCCAAGGTTTAATATACCCTAGCGCGAGCAAGATATTACGCGGTTTAATGCCAAGCAGTTGCGAAAGACGGAGCAAAATCACCAAAATTGCAAAGGAAATGGGCATAAATACGGCACAGAGAAAAATGAGAAATGCCGTATAAGGATAGCCTTCCGTTGCCATTTTCCACACCCCTTGCCAAACCGAAGCGTCCACCCGCGTACCCAGTAAGTATGCTTAATACGGATAATTCAAGGCAAAAGGCATTAAATTAAAATAGATAGGGCAATCATCGCGCAGCGATGTAAACTCCAACGGCTGCCCGAACACAGCACCTCATCACAGCGAGGACATTCCGCATATTGGTTCGCCTCCAAAGTTGGCACAGACACCGTGGCATCGCAATGGGTGCAACGGGCAATATGCTGTTTGGCGTAATGTGTCGTTTTAACGGTGTTGTCATCGCTTAGGTTCTACTAATTTTTCTCTAAAAGAGACTCAAAAACGCTATTTTATATGGATTTGTACGCTTTTCAAAGTGCGGTGGTTTTTTACGGAAAATTTATCACAAAAAGCACCGCACTTTGTCTGATTGACAAAATTTGTGGTGGACATTAACCTGACAACATTGCTGTTACGATAAAACGCCTAAATACACTTTCACTTAGCGGAGCGATTTATCTCTTTTTAGTTGGTGGGCGTTTGTTTAGAGAAAAAGCAAAGGGAGAAAAATAATGGAAATGACATTTGGACTTGTTGTTTTTGCCTTAATTGGTTTGGTTGTCGCCTTAACTGCAACTTATTTAACAAAACACTAATTTAACAAAACACAAAGTTTTATTTTTAAAGCCTGCGATGCAGGCTTTTTCATTATAAGTTATTCTATCGAATGCTGATTTATACAGATTTTCACATATCTCAACAGTAACTCCCGTATAAACCCGATCAAAAAATTGCCATTTCTTGCCAATTTAAGCTAAAATGTGCAACGTTTTTCTATTTAAAATTAATGGTATGTGAGATTACACAATGACAGAAGTTCAGAAATTAACCAATAATAAAGAAATTATCGCTTATTTAGCGGAAAAGTTTCCGCGCTGTTTTTTCCTTGAAGGTGAGGCAAAACCGTTAAAAGTCGGGATTTTCCAAGATTTAGCAGAAGCCCTTGCAGATGATGAAAAAGTAAGTAAAACCCAATTGCGTCAGGCGTTGCGTTTATACACGGCAGGCTGGCGTTATTTATACGCTTGTAAAGAAGGGGCTGAGCGCGTTGATTTACAAGGCAACCCAGCAGGCGTATTGGAGAAAGAACACGCAGAGCACGCAGCACAGAAATTAGCCGAAAGCAAAGCGAAAGTGGCAGAAAAACGTGCAGCAGAGCGTGCGGCAAATCCGAAAGCGAATAAAAA
>NZ_PQVI01000045.1 GCF_002921145.1 Avibacterium endocarditidis | reverse complement strand
AAAAATTCTGCAAAGCAACGAGATAATAAAGAAGATAATGAGGTTCGCTTGGACAAATGGCTGTGGGCGGCACGTTTTTATAAAACTCGCACCATTGCGAAAGAAATGATTGACGGCGGTAAGGTGCATTATAACAACCAGCGTACCAAGCCGAATAAAACGGTGGAAGTGGGAGCGTTGATTAAATTACGCCAAGGCAATGAGGAAAAAGAAGTGCAAGTGCTTGCTCTTTCCACCCAACGCCGCGGCGCACCAGAGGCGCAGTTGTTGTATCAAGAAACAGCGCAAAGTGTGGAGAAGCGGGAGAAATGGGCGATTGCGCGTAAAAATAATGCTCTTTCAATGCCAAATCCTGAACGCCGTCCAAATAAAAAAGAGCGACGAGATTTGCTTAAGTTTAAATATCAGGATTGATCTTGTGATCGGCAAAATCGTCCCAATATTAAGCCCATTGCCAAGTTGAGTGTGAGCATCGTGGGGAACATATTCCTAAAGGTGAAATCTATTCTTTTCTTAATCCACTCAGCAAATGGCGTAACCTAAAGATTTATTGAGGACAAAATGACATATCAAGCAGACAACGACAAACTTTACCGTTATCTATTTAAAAACCGTGCTGTACGCGGTGAATGGGTACGCTTAAACCAAAGTTTTAAAGACACCTTAAACCCCCATCATTATCCGAAAGTGGTGCAAAATTTATTGGGCGAAATGATGGTGGCGACCAGTCTTTTAACCGCAACGCTAAAATTTAACGGCAGCATTACCGTGCAAATTCAAGGGGACGGCCCGCTCTCTTTGGCTTTAGTGAATGGTTCTGATGATCAAAAAATGCGTGCGCTAGCCCGTTTACAAGGGGAAGTGCGTGATGATATGAACCTAAGCGAAATGATTGGCAAAGGGGTATTAGTGATCACCATCACGCCAAATGAAGGCGAGCGTTATCAGGGCGTGATTGGTTTAGATAAACCAACGATTACGGAATGTTTAGAAGATTATTTCGTGCGTTCTGAGCAGTTGCAAACCCAGTTAATTATCCGTACAGGCGAATTTAATGGCGAACCTGTGGCAGCAGGAATGTTATTGCAAGTGATGCCAGATGGCGTGGGCGAAGAAGGGGATTTTGAGCATCTTGCTACTCTTACGGCGACGGTAAAAGATGAAGAAATCTTTGGCCTAAGCGCAGAGGAAATGCTTTACCGTTTATATCACGAAGAAACCGTGGAAATTTACCCTGCACAAAATGTGGAATTTTTCTGTGGTTGCACCCAAGAACGCTCAGGCGGTGCATTGCTATTATTACCAGAAAACGAAATTGACGAAATTCTCGCCGAACACAACGGCAGCATCGATATGCAATGCGAATGTTGTGGCACGCATTATTTCTTTAATAAAGAAGCCATTGAAAAATTGCGTGATTCCGCACAATAATTTGATTAGCACGAACTTCGGTTCGTGCTTTTTTATTTCTCTTCCCGCTCTCTTTTCCTTGATTCACATCACAAAACTTAACTATTTTGAGTAATGGAATGGTTTTTTTCTGATTTTGAGATCTACCTAACATTTTTTTTTTCGTACTTCACATAGAATACCGCTATCTTTTTTAATATTAACTTAATTGAGGTATATCTTATGACTGACGTAAAAAAACTAGTGGCAGAATTGGGTAACTTGGGTATTTATGATGTAAAAGATGTGGTGTATAACCCAAGTTATGAGCAGCTTTTTGAGGAAGAAACTAAGGAAGGTTTAGAAGGCTTTGAGAAAGGAACGGTTACCCAATCTGGTGCTGTTGCGGTGGATACAGGGATTTTCACAGGTCGTTCACCGAAAGATAAATACATCGTATTAGATGAGAAAACCAAAGATACCGTGTGGTGGACAAGCGATGCGGCGAAAAACGATAACAAGCCTATGAACCAAGCCACTTGGCAAAGTTTAAAAGAGTTAGTGACTAAACAGCTTTCAGGCAAACGTCTATTTGTGGTGGACGCATTCTGTGGTGCGAACCCAGATACTCGCTTAGCCGTGCGTATTATTACAGAAGTGGCGTGGCAAGCGCACTTTGTAACTAATATGTTTATTCGTCCGTCAGCGGCAGAATTAGAAAACTTCAAGCCTGATTTTGTGGTAATGAATGGTTCAAAAGTAACCAATCCAAATTGGAAAGAACAAGGCTTAAATTCTGAAAACTTTGTGGCGTTTAACATCACAGAAGGTATTCAATTAATCGGTGGTACTTGGTACGGCGGCGAAATGAAAAAAGGTATGTTCTCAATGATGAACTATTTCCTTCCGCTTAAAGGTATTGCATCAATGCATTGTTCCGCGAACGTGGGTGAAGATGGTGATGTTGCGGTGTTCTTCGGCTTATCAGGCACAGGTAAAACCACCCTTTCAACGGATCCAAAACGCCAATTAATCGGTGATGATGAACACGGTTGGGACGATGACGGAGTATTCAACTACGAAGGTGGTTGCTATGCGAAAACCATCAAACTTTCTGAAGAAAGCGAGCCAGATATTTATCGTGCGATTAAACGTGATGCCTTGTTAGAAAACGTGGTGGTGCGTGCAGATGGTTCAGTGGATTATGATGACGGTTCAAAAACCGAAAATACCCGTGTTTCTTACCCAATCTACCACATTGAAAACATTGTAAAACCAGTTTCTAAAGCAGGCCACGCGAAAAAAGTGATCTTCTTAACGGCTGATGCGTTCGGTGTGTTACCGCCAGTGGCAAAATTAACGCCAGAGCAAACGAAATACTACTTCTTATCTGGCTTCACCGCAAAATTAGCGGGAACAGAACGTGGTATTACTGAGCCAACGCCAACTTTCTCAGCCTGTTTTGGCGCGGCATTCTTATCACTTCACCCAACGCAATATGCAGAAGTATTAGTGAAACGTATGGAAGCCGCTGGCGCAGAAGCCTACCTTGTGAATACAGGTTGGAACGGCACAGGCAAACGTATCTCAATTAAAGATACTCGTGGCATTATTGACGCAATTTTAGATGGCTCAATTGATAAAGCGGAAATGTCTGAGTTGCCAATCTTCAACTTAGCCATTCCAAAAGCTTTGCCAGGGGTTGATCCTGCAATTTTAGATCCGCGTGATACTTATGCAGACAAGGCACAATGGCAAGCAAAAGCGGAAGACTTAGCAAACCGCTTTGTGAAAAACTTTGAAAAATATGCGACCAACGAAGAAGGTAAAGCCTTAATCGCAGCAGGGCCAAAAGCTTAATCATATAAAAATTACGAAAATTTACACCGCACTTAGGGGGCGTAAAACTGAAGTGCGGTGTTTTTTATATTGGAGGAAAATAATGGAACTAAAAGAACTATTAGATGTTTTTCATAAACTTATTCAGGATAAGGAAATCACGATAGTTTTTCTGGGGATTATTGTATATATCATACATATTTTATTTAAAATGGACTATATAAAGGAATATATTTCTTATCTGAGAAGAAATAAATTGGAAAGATTTGAGGACAGTCTGAATTTAGCAGAGGGGTATCCAGAAATTTGTTCTCTAATCCGTGAGAAAAGGCTAGAGTATTCCCTCTCAAAATCATTGAAAGTGAGAGCAGAGTTTAGGCGTATAGAGGCTTTAGTTAAGCTTTATTATAGTCTAGATAGGAAATATACATTCAATAGATTAATAAAGATGTCAAGGTATTTAAAATTGTGCGATGATGGGAAAATGGAAGTAAGCATAAATAAAGTAGATAGATTTGGTTATTGGTTCAATAATCTGTTTGGGTGGGGGGTATTAGGGATAGCTATTTTTATGCTTTGTTATGTTTTTATTCTTAATATGTTCTTTGATGGGGGAGAGCTCTCTAATGCAGATACTATTATTCTTACCATCCTGGGAACAGGTCTTTCATTTTTAGGTTTGGTAATCGTATCAGATAATATCCCATATGAAAATGCAAGAAAATTACAAAATGAACTTAGTAGCTCTTCTGATTCAACTTCTCAGCAAACAAAACATGAACAAGTAGAAACCTGATACTTTTATTTATACAGCCTGATCTAACTGCCTTAATGTCTAGATTGTGATTTCAGTAATTTTTCATTAGAATAAGCACAATTTTTGTGGAGATTTAAGGTGTCATTATGGCAAATTGGGACGGTAAATATATTAGCCCTTATGCAGAGCACGGTAAGAAGAGTGAGCAAGTAAAGAAGATTACGGTATCTATTCCAATTAAGGTGCTGGAAATTTTAACCAATGAGCGGACAAGACGTCAGCTCAAAAATTTACGCCACGCAACAAATAGTGAGTTATTGTGTGAGGCATTTTTGCACGCATTTACAGGGCAGCCATTACCGACCGATGAAGATTTGTTAAAAGAACGCCACGATGAAATTCCTGAGCAGGCAAAAGATATTATGCGTGAACTAGGGATTAATCCTGAGAAGTGGGAATACTAAATTTCAGATTTTGCTGAGAAATAGGTTGCAATTCCTAGTTGAGCTAAGTATAATCCACAAGCTTTCTTAGAAAGCCCTTTGATGTAATCATTTATTAAAGGCGTGTTACAGATTTTGTAATACATAAAATGTTCCCGATTGGGGGACTATAATATTAGGTTACTGCACTTCCCTTTCAATGAAGTTTATGAAAGGTGATGGTGTCAGTTTTATTTTAGCTAAAAATTATTGGAGCTCTGGTCTAATGCAGAACCAAAGAATCCGTATCCGCTTAAAAGCTTTTGATCATCGTTTGATCGATCAATCTACAGCGGAGATCGTAGAAACAGCTAAACGTACTGGCGCACAAGTTCGTGGTCCAATTCCTTTACCAACGCGTAAAGAACGTTTTACCGTGTTGATTTCTCCACACGTTAATAAAGACGCTCGTGACCAATACGAAATTCGTACACACAAACGTTTAGTAGATATCGTAGAACCAACAGAAAAAACTGTTGATGCATTAATGCGTTTAGATTTGGCTGCCGGCGTTGACGTGCAGATCAGCCTAGGTTAATTAAGAGGTTATGACAATGATTGGTTTAGTCGGTCGTAAAGTTGGTATGACTCGTATCTTCAATGAAGATGGTGTGTCTGTACCAGTTACTGTTATCGAAATCCAAGCAAACCGTGTAACTCAAGTTAAAACTCTTGAAAACGATGGCTATACTGCAATTCAAGTTACTACTGGTTCTAAAAAAGCGAGCCGTGTAACTAAGCCTGAAGCAGGCCATTTCGTGAAAGCAGGTGTTGAAGCTGGTCGCGGTTTATGGGAATTTCGTACAACTGAAGGTGAAGAATTCACTTTAGGTCAAGAAATTAATGTTGACATCTTTGCAGATGTTAAAAAAGTTGATGTTACTGGTACATCTAAAGGTAAAGGTTTCCAAGGTGGTGTTAAACGTTGGAATTTCCGTACTCAAGATGCAAGCCACGGTAACTCTTTATCACATCGTGTACTTGGTTCTATTGGTCAAAACCAAACTCCAGGTCGTGTGTTTAAAGGTAAAAAATGGCTGGACACTTAGGTGCTGAGCGTGTAACCGTTCAATCACTTGAAGTTGTTCGTGTAGATGCTGAGCGTAATTTATTATTAGTTAAAGGTTCTGTACCTGGTGCAACTAATAGTGATGTTATCGTTAAACCAGCAGTTAAAGCATAAGTCTAGGAGATAGAGATGGAATTACAAGTTGTAGGTGCAAACGCACTAACTGTTTCTGAAACTACCTTCGGACGTGAGTTTAATGAAGCGTTAATCCACCAAGTGGTTGTTGCTTATGCAGCAGGTGCTCGTCAAGGTTCTCGCGCACAAAAAACTCGTGCTGAAGTGTCTGGTTCAGGTAAAAAACCTTGGCGTCAAAAAGGTACAGGTCGCGCTCGCGCTGGTGATGTGAAATCACCAATTTGGCGTTCAGGTGGTGTAACTTTCGCAGCGAAACCACAAGATCACAGCCAAAAAGTGAACAAAAAAATGTACCGTGGTGCAATCAAAAGCATTCTATCTGAGCTTGTTCGTCAAGATCGTTTAGTTGTTGTTGAAAAATTCGAAATCGATGCACCAAAAACTAAAGCCTTAGTTCAAAAATTAAAAGATATGGCGTTAACTGACGCTCTTATCATCACTGCAAACTTAGATGAGAATCTATTCTTAGCAGCGCGTAACTTATACAAAGTAGATGTACGTGATGTTCAAGGTATTGATCCAGTAAGTTTAATCGCTTTTGATAAAGTGGTTTTAACTGTTGATGCAGTGAAACAAATTGAGGAGATGTTAGCATGATTCAACAAGAACGTTTGCTAAAAGTGTTAAAAGCACCTCACGTCTCTGAGAAAGCAACAAATAACGCTGAGAAGTCAAACACCATCGTTTTCAAAGTCGCTTTAGATGCCAACAAAGCAGAGATTGCAAAAGCTGTTGCAGAATTATTTGAAGTGAAAGTAGATTCTGTTCGTACTGTTGTAGTTAAAGGTAAAACTAAACGTCGTGGTACGAAGATGGGACATCGCAGTGACTGGAAAAAAGCTTATGTAACTCTTCAAGAAGGTCAATCACTTGACTTCGTTGAAGGTGCAGAGTAATTACGGAGGAGAAAGAAATAAATGGCTATCGTAAAATGTAAGCCGACCTCCGCTGGTCGTCGTCACGTTGTTAAAATCGTAAACCCTGAATTACATAAAGGGAAACCTTACGCACCATTATTAGATAGCAAATCTAAAACTGGTGGTCGTAATAATTTAGGACGTATTACTACTCGCCATATCGGTGGTGGTCATAAACAACATTACCGTTTAATCGATTTCAAACGTAACAAGTTAGATATCCCAGCGGTTGTTGAGCGTCTTGAATATGATCCAAATCGCAGTGCAAATATTGCTTTAGTGCTTTATAAAGATGGTGAACGCCGTTATATCTTAGCACCTAAAGGTTTAAGCGCAGGCGATCAAATCCAAGCAGGCGTAAACGCACCTATTAAAGTTGGTAACTCATTACCAATGCGTAATATCCCTGTTGGTTCAACTGTACATAATGTTGAATTAAAACCAGGTAAAGGCGGACAACTTGCACGTTCTGCTGGTGCTTATGTACAAATTATTGCTCGTGAAGGTAACTATGTAACTTTACGTCTTCGCTCAGGTGAAATGCGTAAAGTATTAGCTGAATGTTCTGCAACCATCGGTGAAGTGGGCAATTCAGAGCATATGCTTCGCGTTCTTGGTAAAGCTGGTGCTAACCGCTGGAGAGGCGTTCGCCCAACAGTTCGTGGTACAGCAATGAACCCTGTTGATCACCCTCACGGTGGTGGTGAAGGTCGTAACTTCGGTAAACACCCTGTTACTCCTTGGGGCGTTCAAACCAAAGGTAAGAAAACTCGCCATAACAAACGTACTGATAAATACATCGTACGTCGTCGTGGTAAATAATTTTTTAATCAATTAAAGAGGATAAGCCATGCCACGTTCTCTCAAGAAAGGTCCTTTCCTTGACCTACACTTGTTGAAGAAGGTAGAGAAGGCGGTGGAAAGCGGGGATAAAAAGCCAATTAAAACTTGGTCCCGTCGTTCAATGATCATTCCTTCAATGATCGGATTGACCATCGCAGTCCATAATGGTCGTCAGCACGTTCCAGTTTATGTATCGGACGAAATGATTGGTCATAAACTCGGTGAATTTGCACCGACTCGTACTTACCGCGGACACGCTGCGGATAAGAAAGCTAAGAAGTAAGGGGTAAAAGATGGAAACTATCGCAAAACATCGTTACGCTCGCACTTCAGCGCAAAAAGCTCGCTTAGTTGCGGATTTAATCCGTGGTAAAAAAGTAGATCAAGCGTTAGAAATTTTAACTTTCACTAACAAAAAAGCGGCATCGCTTGTTAAGAAAGTGCTTGAGTCTGCGATTGCCAATGCAGAGCATAATGATGGTGCAGATATCGATGATCTTAAAGTGACTAAGATTTTCGTAGATGAAGGTCCTAGTATGAAACGTGTTATGCCACGTGCTAAAGGTCGTGCAGATCGTATTTTAAAACGTACAAGCCACATCACAGTGGTTGTGTCAGATCGTTAATTTAGTAGAGGAATAGCAATGGGTCAAAAAGTCCATCCAAATGGTATTCGCCTAGGTATTGTTAAGCCTTGGAGCTCTACTTGGTTTGCGAATACACAAGATTTCGCATCTAACTTAGATGGCGATTTCAAAGTGCGTCAATTCTTAAATAAAGAATTAGCGAATGCTTCCGTTTCACGCATCACTATTGAGCGTCCAGCGAAAAGTATTCGTGTAACAATTCACACAGCTCGTCCTGGTATCGTAATCGGTAAAAAAGGCGAAGATGTTGAAAAATTACGTAACGCTGTTGCGGCAATCGCAGGTGTTCCAGCACAAATCAACATCGCTGAAGTGAAAAAACCTGAATTAGATGCAAAATTAGTTGCTGATAGCATCGCTTCACAACTTGAACGCCGTGTAATGTTCCGCCGTGCAATGAAACGTGCAGTACAAAACGCAATGCGTTTAGGTGCTAAAGGTATCAAAGTTGAAGTAAGCGGTCGTTTAGGTGGTGCAGAGATTGCTCGTTCAGAGTGGTATCGTGAAGGTCGTGTACCATTACATACACTGCGTGCGGACATCGATTATAACACTGCAGAAGCTCACACAACATACGGCGTAATCGGCGTTAAAGTGTGGATCTTCAAAGGTGAGATTCTTGGTGGAATGGCTGCAATTGAACAACAACCAGAACAACAACCTACCACGCCTAAAAAACCACGTGGTAAAGGTCGTAAGTAAGGAGAATTGCTAAATGTTGCAACCAAAACGTACAAAATTCCGTAAAGTCCAAAAAGGTCGTAACCGTGGAATTGCAGGTGGTACAGAAGTTAGCTTCGGTACCTTCGGTTTGAAATCAGTTGGTCGTGGTCGTTTAACCGCTCGCCAAATTGAGGCAGCACGTCGTGCGATGACTCGTGCGATTAAACGTCAAGGTAAAATCTGGATCCGTGTATTCCCAGATAAACCAATTACTGAAAAACCATTAGAAGTCCGTATGGGTAAAGGTAAAGGTAACGTTGAATACTGGGTAGCTTTAATCCAGCCGGGTAAAGTACTTTATGAAATGGATGGTGTGTCTGAAGAATTAGCAAGAAACGCATTTGCACTTGCAGCAGCGAAATTGCCAATCAAGACCACATTCGTAACTAAAACGGTGATGTAATGAAAGCTCAAGAACTACGTACAAAAACTGTTGAAGAGCTGAATGCTGAATTGGTTAACTTGTTAGGTGAGCAATTCAAATTGCGTATGCAAGCAGCCACCGGTCAGCTTCAACAAACCCATCAGTTAAAACAAGTGCGTCGCAGTATTGCACAAGTGAAAACTGTATTAACCGAAAAGGCGGGTGAGTAATGACTGATAATATTCGTAGCGTACAAGGTAAAGTTGTTAGCGACAAAATGGATAAATCTTTTGTTGTTGCTATTGAACGTAAGGTAAAACACCCGTTATACGGTAAATTTATCCGTCGTACAACAAAACTACACGTACACGATGAAAACAACGAAGCGAAATTAGGTGATGTCGTAGAAGTTCGCGAATGTCGCCCGATTTCAAAAACTAAGTCTTGGACTTTAGTTCGCGTTGTAGAAAAAGCAGTAATCTAATTTATTAGTTATCGCTTTAAATAAAACAATAGCCAATGGTGTATGCCATTGGCTTTTTTGTTGCATTATTATTTACTCAACGTTTATGGCTTTTTAAATATTTCCACACTTTCAATATCAGAAGCAGGATTGCTGTAAGCAAGTAAATCCATGCCCCTAATTGAAAACTTTTTGATGACCAAACATAATGCATTGCTGCAAAAAATAGGGCGATATAAGTGAGTTGATGTAAGGGAAAAACAGTTCTTTGTAAATAACGTTTTATAGCTGGCAGCATGATTACTGAGGTAAAAATGAAGATTACAAAAGCAAATGCACCTAATAGAAGATAAGGGCGTAGGAGTAATTCTTTAATAAACAGGGAAGTATCTAATCCCAGTTCAAGATAAAAATAGGCAATAATATGTAAACTCGCCCATACCATTGCCCATAGCCCTAAAATAGGGTGATAGGTTTTTTTAATTATGCCATTTGAATAGCCCTATCGCCTCTCTGAAGAGAAAAACACCTAGAAATAGGCTAAGTGCCATCCATCCTAAAAAGTGAATTAATTCTTTAATCGGATCGGCCCCAAAATATTGTCCTTGGTTGATAATGAGTTCATGACCTAGCCATATAAAAGGGGCGCCAGCAGTAAAATGCAGTAAGAAACGTGCTGATTTCATTAGTAATTAACCGTTAAATCTAATCCTTGGTACAGTGAGGCAACTTCATCATAACCATTAAACAGCAAGGTGGGTTGTCGCTTCACATTGAATAATCCGCCTGCACCAATAACACGTTCACTGGCTTGTGACCATCGAGGGTGAGGCACATTTGGGTTCACGTTGGCATAAAAGCCATATTCATGCGGCGCAAGTTGTTGCCAAGTATTGAGCGGACGAGTTTCGGTTAAACGAATTTTTACAATCGACTTTATGCTTTTAAATCCATATTTCCAAGGAACGACTAGACGTATTGGAGCACCATTTTGAGGCGTTAGCTTTTTGCCATAAAGTCCAACGGAGAGCAGCGTGAGTGGGTGCATTGCTTCAGCAATCGTTAAACCTTCCCGATAAGGGTAA
>NZ_PQVI01000044.1 GCF_002921145.1 Avibacterium endocarditidis | reverse complement strand
ATCAATGTATAAGCAATAATATAAGGTAATTAAAGATAGTAAGAATTGGTAGTAGACTTAATAATGCTTATTTGATAGTAGCGCAGGTGAGAAGGAGTGCATACGACAAATTCTAATGTAATATTTAGATTTGTTTTATAAACTCCTTGAGAAGAAGAGCATAATTGATATAAAGAAAACAGATGCAGTGATGCTTTCCACATTATGGCAACTTAGGTTTTACAGGTGAAGCAGGCAATCTACGTTTATGGTGTGAGCGTTGATGCCAAAAATCAATTTGTTTTCTGCCTTGTGCGGAGATAGGTTCACCGCGTAAAAAGGCATCAATTTCTTGATAAGTTACGCCCATTTCTTGTTCGTCTGTTTGCCCTTCCCATAAGCCCGCACTGGGGGCTTTAGTGAGGATTTGTTGAGGCACATTCAATAGCCTTGCTAGCTCATAAACTTGTTCTTTGCGTAAGGCTAATAAAGGGGCAATATCCACACCGCCATCACCAAATTTGGTGAAATAGCCCGTAAACCATTCTGCAGCGTTATCTGTTCCCACTACAATGGCTTGGTGGCTTTGCGCGTAAGCATAAAGTGCAAGCATTCTCAAACGGGCTTGTACATTGCCTTTGATCACGGCTTGGTGTTGTGCATTTTGATTGAATAGTGGAGACATCGAATCCATAAAACATTCATACAGTGGTGTGATAGGAAGCGTTAATAAAGGGCATTTGGCACTTTCAGCAACTAATTTGGCATCTTCTACATCTTGCGTGCTGGTTGTGGCAGAAGGTAGTAATAGGCCTTGCACGGACGCGCCTGTACGCATTAATAAATGGCTGACCACCGCAGAGTCAATTCCGCCGCTAATGCCGACCACATAGCCAAGGGCATTATAATCTTGTCGTTGTTGCTCAACCCATTGAATTAAATAGGCTAAATAATCTTTCATTGGACTTCTCCTTACTATAAATATTCATAACTGTTCCCAATGTTTGGGAGAGAAAAACGTGCTAAAAATGTACCGTACTTAAGCGTGGATTAACACGGTAGTGTCTTCCCGCTTTTGCTTGTGCTTTGCCGTTTAAACGTACACAATCCCCAGTAAAATCAATGGAGATTTTGAGCAAAGAGGCACCGATGCCATAGTAATCCACAGGGGCATTTTGTTGTTCAAAATGTTGTACTTTCTGTTGATTAAAACCACCACTCACCACAATTTTCACCCATGGAAAGCCTGCTTGATCTAGTTGATGACGCAGTTGTTTGATTAATGGCACATTAACGCCACGCAAATCCTCTTGTCCAAAGGTTTCTTGGTGGGTAAGGAAGTAGCGATCTACCATATTGGCGGAGGTATCAACGCGCACCGCATAGAGTTTTTCACCGAAGTGTTTTGCTACTTTTAAACTATCGGTAATCACATCATTGTTGTAATCAACCAAAGCGGTAAGGGGAGAATTAGGATAGACTTGCATATAGGCCTCGCAAGCCTGAATAAGGTTGCCATTAAACAGTTGAATAAGGGAATGTGGCATTGTGCCTACGCCTGTTCCGCCTTGGTATTGGTGCATTGCATCGGTGGCTTGCATTGTTGCCCCGCCAATATAGGCGGCGTAGCCATCAGTGGGTTGCAAGGTAAAATAATCATTGCGGTCGCCCATAAAAATAATGGGTTTTCCGTTGGCGGCGTTGAGCGTTTCCCGCACATTGGTGGCGATGGAGGTGCAACGACTTAGAATGCCATCAATAATCCCTTCGAGATAGGCAAAATCCTCATAAAATCCTTCAACAATTAATACGCTTTCAAAGGGGGAGATTACGTCGCCATCATTTAATGCCCAAATTTTCAATCCTTCAGGGTTCCGTGCAAAACGTTGTAGTAAGGCGATGGCTTCATCAACACCACATAAAATGGCCTGTTTTTTTTGGAAGAATTGCATTGTTACCCATTGTTTTGGCCTCTTTTGTTCCGCAATGTGCTTTGCTTTTAGAAAATAGCTCGCGGAAAAGTACCCTTCTCCTATCTTTTCATCAAAATTAAAGGTTTGAGATGGTCGTCTTGTGATATTTACTTTCTCTTTTTAAGTGTTTTTCTTTGCTCATAGTAAAATGGATAGTAAGTTATTTATTATGTATATTGTGTGCTACATTTTTGCGATTTACAACAAAAATATTTCATAGAAAAGAGCATTTTGATAAGCAGAGATAACACTTGAGGGCTGGTTGTGGTCTTGAGTGATAAAAAATGGTTGGATAGTAACTTTTGTTATATTGCTTGTTTCATTTTAGGAGGCGGGGATGACGAGAGTGAACAAAAAGATTGACAATCGTTTTTTTAAGTTTCAAGAGATAGAAATATATGCATAGTAATAGATAGATAAGGGCTATAAATCATAAGTATTATGCAAATCCATGATAAAAAGCTATCTTATTCCTATAAGATAGCTTTAGATTAGTCTATTTTTCTAGCAGCGATTTACTGATTCTATTACATGGTTCACAGTGACTTTCATAGATTTTATTTTTTGAGTGGTTGTATTCTTTTTCATCTTTCTCTTCTGTGTCGGTTAAATCGCGATAAGAGTTTGTTTGCAAAACAAGCTTTTTTGTCATTTCTGAAATTAAAATGGTTGTCAAGAGGTTTTTATGAAAAAAATGCAGCTTAAGAGAAGGATGTAATTTTGAAGTACTCTAATAGTACATGTTTTTCATTATATGGAAATAGATTGTACAGTATAGACGATCTAGAAAAATATTATTTTAATATTTTAGATAATAGGTTTTTTTGATATGTCTATACTTGATGATGAAATATAGATTTTTTTTTGAGATTTATTATTTTTTACTGAACAGAAAAGAGTTTACTCCAATAGATTTTTATAAAGGTGTAAATTGTAACAGGGGGGATGCTTCTTTTGGAAAATTTTTCCGCGTGAGCATCAAGACTTTTCTGCTAAATGTATGTTATTTGTTTTTTAATGTTGCATATATCAAATCTGATAATGGCATTTAGTGCTTTTATTATTTTTGGTTTTGCGCTTGCATTAATTTCTGGCGCCGATCGTGCTTTGTTATATGATGATTTACACTATCAAAATAAGCAACAACATTATCATAAAATCTTCGGATTATATAATGCACTTTCTATTGGTGCTTTGGCTTTCAGTTCTTTCATTGGCGGGTGGATTGCGGATCAACAATATTGGGACTGGTTTTTTTATTTAGGTATTGCCGCACAATTGGTTGCGTTTGGGCTAATGATGACGGTAGGGGATGTTTATCAGGCGCAAAAAACGCAAGGTGAAACCGTGGTAGCTGCTGATGGGGCAGTTAATCTTCAAGAAACAGAAGTGCGGTCGAAAAAAGCGTTATTTTTTATGCTCATTGCACACCCCGTTGCTTTACTGATTATAGTTATCGGGATTTTACAAGGCGTATTCAGCTCCATTGTGTTGTACTACCAAGAAATATTAGCAGAGTTTTCCATTAATATGGCATTAATTGGATTAGTGTACTCGGGGTCATTTATTTTTAGTGCTTTTTCATCGGTCATTTCAGGGCATATTGCAGAAAAGATTACGGAGCAGAAATCCATTATCATTTTCTTAGTAATGCTATGTTTAATGTTAATGGTGAGTTATGTTTTCCCTTCTGCCTCAATGATGATAATTCAATTTGTATTCTTATTAATTTGTTATGAAATTATTGATACCTCTTTAAATGTCATTTTAAATCATCGTATTGCCTCTGATCAGCGCAGCTTTTTACAGTCTGTAGCAAATTCTTTAGGTTCTTTAATTATGGTGGGTACTTTTGGACTTATCGGCTATTTTTCTGAGCAATATGTGTTAAGCAAATTGATTACGCTGTATGCTATTTTGGCGGCAGCCATTGCTTTGGGATTGTTTATATATTATTTGCGTAGGGAAAGAAAATCCATAACCATTCATGAAGAATGAAGTAAAATGTGTGAAGTAAAAAAGCCACCCTAAGGTGGCTTTTTTAATGTGCTTTTACATAATAGCTGAAATATATTTCAACATTACCCCAGCAGCGATGGCAGATCCAATAACGCCTGCGACGTTTGGCCCCATTGCGTGCATTAGTAGGAAGTTTTGGTGATCGGCTTCTAAACCAATTTTATTGGCAACGCGCGCGGCCATTGGTACGGCAGAAACCCCCGCTGCGCCAATTAATGGGTTAATTGGATTTTTGCTAAAGCGGTTCATTAATTTCGCCATTAATACGCCAGATGCGGTACCGATAGCAAAGGCGATCATACCTAATAATAAAATCCCGAGAGTTTGTGGTTGGAGGAATTTATCCGCCACCAATTTTGCCCCAACGGAAAGCCCTAGGAAAATGGTAACGATGTTGATCAGCGCATTTTGTGCGGTGTCGTTTAAGCGTTCCACCACGCCACTGACGCGCATTAAATTACCAAAACAGAACATTCCTAATAATGGCGCAGCATCAGGTAAGAGCAACGCCACCAGTACTAATAGAACAATCGGGAAAAGAATTTTTTTCGCGGTTGCTTACAGTACGCAGTTGCACCATTCGGATTTTGCGTTCTTGCTGTGAAGTGAGCGCTTTCATAATCGGCGGCTGAATTAATGGCACGAGCGCCATATAAGAATAGGCTGCCACGGCGATTGCACCTAATAATTCAGGGGCGAGTTTGCTCGCAAGATAAATGGCGGTTGGGCCGTCTGCTCCACCAATAATGCCGATTGCGGCAGCTTGTGGCAGGGTAAAGTCGATGATACCCAGCCAGTTTAAGCCTAATGCGCCCAACACCGTAGCAAAGATACCAAACTGTGCCGCTGCGCCCAATAAGAGCGTGCGTGGATTGGCGAGCAGTGGGCCGAAATCCGTCATCGCACCCACGCCCATAAAAATAATGAGCGGAGCAACGCCATATCCGATCGCCACTTTATAGAACAATGCCAGCACACCTGCGGTATAGCCCATATCGCCTGCCATCACTTCCAACTCATTTTGCACAGACGGCAAAGCGTTGTTAAGTGCGGTCTTAATGGCGAGAGGATCTGCCACTGTGCCGAGTTTCTCCGCGATTATCGCCAGTTGCTGGCTTGTGCCATTGTGCAACAGATTATCCAACGCAGTCATTGCCAGCCCTGCTTCTGGGATATTAGAGAGCAATCCACCAAAGCCAATGGGTAGCAATAACAGGGGTTCAAATTTGCGCGCAATGGCAAGCCATAAGAGTAGCAGGCTGACGGCAATCATCACCGCCTGCCCCCACTCTAGGTGCATAATGCCCATTCCACGCAGTAATGACAAAATACTTTCCATTTTTACCCCGCACTTATGCAATCGTTAATAAGGTATCGCCCACGGCAACGGCATCACCAGCTTTCACGCGGATATTTTGCACCGTTCCCGCACTTGCCGCACGAATTTCCGTTTCCATTTTCATCGCCTCAAGAATGAGCAACACATCGCCTTCCGCCACTTGTTGCCCCTCGGTTGCCACTACTTTCCAAATAGTGCCTGCCATTGGCGCATTCACTGGCGTACCATTTGCTGCTTGCGGTGTGGCTTGCGGCGCGGCAGGCTGTGGTGCGGTTTGTGCAGGTTGAGCTGGTTGAACTGATGGTGTTGCAGCTGGGGTGATTTGATTAATATCGCCGCCCTCGCTCACTTTCACCACAAAGGCTTTGCCCTCTAATTCCACCGTATAAACCGCTGCGCCACCGGCAGATTGGTTTACAGGTGCGGTGGTTTTTTGCGAAGTTTTTTGGTGCTTGTTCCACCGTTGGTGCAGGCTCAAAGGCATCAGGGTTGCCACGATTTTCAAGGAATTTCAGCCCCACTTGTGGGAACAATGCCACAATAAGCACATCGTCAATTTCATTATCAGACAGTTTGATGCCTTTCTCTTTGGCTTGCTGTTTGATTTCGGCAGTGAGTTTTTCCATTTCAGGCTCAAGGTGATCCGCAGGGCGTGAGGTGATTGGCTCTGCACCCTCTAACACGCGTGCTTGCAATTCAGCATTCACAGGGGCAGGCGTGCGACCGTATTCACCTTTCAAAATCCCTGCGGTTTCTTTGGCGATGGTTTTATAACGCTCACCCATTAGCACGTTGATCACCGCTTGTGTTCCAACAATTTGCGAGGTTGGCGTTACCAATGGAATATAGCCCAAATCTTCCCGCACTTTTGGAATTTCTTGCAACACTAAATCCAGTTTGTCAGAGGCATTTTGCTGTTTGAGCTGGCTTTCCAAATTGGTGAGCATTCCGCCCGGCACTTGTGCCACCAAAATACGGCTATCTACGCCTTTTAATTGGCCTTCAAATTTATGGTATTTTTTACGAACTTCGCGGAAATAGGCAGCAATTTTCTCTAATTTTTGAATATCTAGCCCCGTGTCATATGGCGTGCCTTTTAAGGTGGCCACTAAGGCTTCGGTGGCGGGGTGTCCGTATGTGCCACTCATTGAAGAAATGGCAGTATCTACGCCGTCCACGCCCGCTTCAATGGCTTTCAATAAGGCCATTTCTGCCATTCCCGTGGTGGCGTGGCAATGAAGATGAAGTTGCACATCAAAGCGTTGTTTGATTTCGCTAACTAAGTGATAGGCTTCATTTGGTGTGAGAATGCCCGACATATCTTTGATCACAAGGGAATCAATACCAATTTCTAACAGTTGTTCTGTGGTATCAAGCCAAGTTTGTAAAGTATGCACGGGGCTTGTGGTATAACTTAGTGTGCCTTGTGCGTGGCCGCCATTTTTGCGTACCGCTTTCAATGCTTGTTGCATATTACGCGGATCATTCATTGCGTCAAACACACGGAACACGCTCATTCCGTTATGCACGGCACGTTCCACAAAGCGATCTACCACATCATCAGCATAATGACGATAGCCAAGCAAATTTTGCCCACGCAATAACATTTGTAATGGGGTTTTTGGCATTGCTTTTTTGAGTTCACGCAAACGCACCCAAGGATCTTCCCCTAAAAAACGAATACAAGAGTCAAAGGTTGCACCGCCCCAAGCTTCAAGCGACCAATAGCCAATTTCATCAAGCTCAGCAGCAATAGGTAACATATCATCAAGGCGTAAACGGGTCGCAAAAAGGGATTGGTGTGCATCACGCAACACAACATCAGTTACGGCAATTTTTTTCTTTTCAACAGTCATTGTATTTTCTCCAAATTAATCAATTTAAAGCCCTTGATTACGGCGATGATGAGCAATCGCCGCCACAATAATTGGGCGTAATCTTTCTAAATCATCTGTTTGAGTGGATGGTGCTTTTATCGGGGAAGGCTGGGTGAGAACAGGCTCAGGAAAAAAGCGGTTTACCAGTTTCGACATTAATCCAATGGCAAAAATTAGGATTAACAAGAAAACCAGCACGAACCCCATTCCTGAAAGCATCAGATTTATGCCTTCTTGCATAAGTTCAGCGTTTGTCATTTTTATACCTCAAAGATGTAAAACTGCATTTTGTATCATATCCTGTTTAGGTTATAAAAAAATTGAACTAGATCACATTGTTGAAAATGGTTTTTGAAAAATTTCCAATAAAAATTTGGAATGATTGGCAATTTTTATAAAAACGTGGAAAATAACCCTTTTGTTGATCAGAGATAAACCGAAATTTAATGATTTTATTTACCAATCTTTCGCTAAAACGTGGACAAACGACCTTACTAGAAAATGCCAATGCCACCATTAATCCGAAGCAAAAAGTGGGCTTGGTGGGCAAAAATGGCTGCGGTAAATCTTCGCTACTTGCCTTATTAAAAAAAGAAATCAGTGCAGAGGGCGGTGAAGTGAATTACCCCACAAATTGGCAACTGGCTTGGGTGAATCAAGAAACCCCATCTCTTGCCATTTCCGCCTTGGATTATGTGATTTTAGGCGATCGCCAATATGTGGCATTACAGCAACAGTTAGAGCAAGCCAATCAAAACAATGATGGCAATGCCATTGCACGCATTCACGAACAGTTGGATACCATTGACGCGTGGACGATTCAATCCCGTGCCGCATCATTATTAAACGGCTTAGGTTTTAGCCAAGCAGAATTAAGCCAGCCTGTGAGTGCCTTTTCTGGCGGTTGGCGTATGCGGTTAAATTTAGCCCAAGCCCTATTATGCCCTTCCGATTTGCTCTTGCTTGATGAGCCAACCAACCATTTAGATTTAGACGCGGTAATTTGGCTGGAACGCTGGTTGCAACAATATCAAGGCACATTGGTGCTGATTTCTCACGACCGCGATTTTCTTGATCCTGTGGTGGATAAAATTCTGCATATCGAAAATCAAAAAATTAACGAATACAACGGGCGATTATTCTTCTTTTGAAAAACAACGGGCGGAAAAATTAGCCCAACAAACCGCGTTATACCGTCAACAACAGCAAAAAGTGGCTCATTTGCAAAAATACATCGACCGCTTTAAAGCCAAAGCCACTAAAGCGAAACAAGCCCAAAGCCGAATGAAAGCCCTTGCCCGAATGGAGCTTATCGCCCCTGCTTATGTGGATAATCCATTTACCTTTGAATTTCGTGAGCCGCTGGCGTTGCCTAATCCATTGCTTTCAATGGAGAAAGTCAGTGCGGGTTATGAAAATAATGGGCAAACCACGGAAATTCTGAAACAAATCAAATTAAATCTCGTCCCTGGTTCACGCATTGGTTTGCTGGGTAAAAATGGTGCAGGGAAATCCACGCTGATCAAATTATTAGCGGGAGAAATCACCGCACTTTCTGGTAATATTCAGCTCGCAAAAGGCGTACAGCTTGGTTATTTTGCGCAACATCAGCTGGATACCTTGCGCGCGGAAGAAAGCGCCCTTTGGCATATGCAGCAGCTCGCCCCACAACAAACAGAACAACAATTACGCGATTATCTCGGCAGCTTCGCTTTCCACGGCGATAAAGTGAACGAACAAGTCGCTCATTTCTCGGGTGGCGAAAAAGCACGCTTAGTGCTAGCGTTAATTGTTTGGCAACGTCCGAATTTACTGTTGCTCGATGAGCCAACCAACCATCTAGATTTGGATATGCGACAAGCCCTCACCGAAGCCTTAGTGGATTATCAGGGTTCGCTGGTGATTGTTTCCCACGACCGCCACTTATTACGCAATACCGTTGATGAGTTTTATTTGGTTCACGATGGGCAAGTAGAAGAGTTTAAAGGCGATTTAGACGATTATCAAAAATGGCTCAACGAACAAAATAGCCAAAGCCAACTCTCTGGCAAAACAGAAAGCAATAAAGAAAGCTGCAGCCAAAATCGTAAAGAGCAAAAACGCAAAGAAGCGGAACTTCGCCAACAGCTCGCGCCATTGCGAAAATCTCTCGCCCAATGGGAAAGCAAAATGGAAGCTCTATCACAAAAGCTGGCAGACATTGAGCAACAGCTCGCCAACGGTGATCTGTACCAAGCTGAAATGAAAGAAAATCTCACCGCACTTTTAAAAGATCAAGCGGAATACAAAAACAGCTAGACGAAGTCGAAATGGAATGGTTTGCCGTGCAGGAAGAGATTGAAACGATATTAGGCAGTTAAACAAAGTGCGGTGCTTTTTTTAGGATTTTTTGGGGCGAATGATTCGCCCTTTTGTTTCTTTATATTAAGGATAGTCTGTTGCGATAAAAACTCCGCAAAATCCCACCGCACTTTATATTTCCTTTTGTATGGAAAATATGAGGGCGTTTAGGAAATGGGGGGAACTGTTTTTCGTTGCATTGCTCGTAATCCATCAATGATGATCAGCCCCATACCGATCATTAAAGATAAAAAGAGCGGGTAATTTTCGGCGTCAATATTTTCTCCGATGAATAGCGAAACGGCGAGCATCATTATGGGTTCAGCGTAGCCAAGTAATCCTAGTACGTTGATAGGCAATAGGCTGCTGGCAACAATGTAAGCATTAAAGGCAATGCCGCTGAGCAAGCCAAGAAGAAATAATAACGATAAAATATTCGGATTAACCAACCGCACTTCTGCGATGTTTACTTGCGCGGCGAAATAAATACACACAGGCAAGGTCAATACCATCTCAATGGCAAAACTGGTGATGTCGTTAAAGCCGAACCATTTGCGAACCATAAAATAAACGGCGTAAGTGCAAACGGCAATGCTTTCCCAAGAAAGTCCGCCCTTTGCGCTAATGTTAAAGGCGATGCCGATGGCGGCGATGATGATGGCAAGAAATTTCATCGGAGAAATGCTTTCTTTGAAGAAAATTCGCCCTGCTGCCACTAAAACGAGGGGCAGTAGCAAATAGCCAAGGGAAACGCTCAATGCGCCGCCGTTGTTTGGCGCCCATAAAAAAAGCCACATTTGAAATCCCATAATGCTGCCGTTAAATAGAAAAACCAGCAATAACCAAGGCTGCGATTTGATGCGTTTTAGGTGAGCGATCAGCATATATTTTTGGCGAAAAATAAACACCGCAGCAATCACAAAAGGTGCAGTAAAAACAACACGATAGCCAAAAATATCTTCGCCACTTAATGGCAGTAATAATGTGGAAAAATAATAAATATAGCCAAACAACATTGAGGCTAAAAGAGAAAAACCGATACCTTTTACCATAATCCACCTAAAATTCACCAAATTCTTACCGCACTTTACCCCAACATTTGCCAAAATGCACGAACTAAGGGCAAATTTAGTAAGTTCTTTTGTACGCAAATCCCTAAATCGAATGGCTGCACGGGAATATCAATCTCTAAGGTGGAAACCTGTAAATTAAGCGGGCCGTTTTGGATCACAATATCAGGCAATAATGCTACACCGCAACCAAGCGCCACCATTGATACAATCCCTTCGTGTCCTGATACGGTGGCGTAAATTTTCGGGTGTTTGATTTTTTTCTGTTGAAACCACTGATCAATCCGCTGTCGAGCAGGCCCTTCCACTGGCAAAATAAAGGGGATTTCTTGCCAATCAATGGGTGTTTGCTGCAATAATTGCGTGGTGGCACAGGCTACTCGTGGCGCAATGAGGGAAAGGGTTATGTCATCAATATGATGAAATATTACATTTTGTGGCAAGTGCGCGGGGCGTCCAGCTAGGGCTAAATCAACTTGTTGACGCTGAATAAAGTCAAGTGCCATCGCAGGATCGCCAGTGGTTAGCTGAATTTC
>NZ_PQVI01000043.1 GCF_002921145.1 Avibacterium endocarditidis | reverse complement strand
ATCTAATACGCCTAAAAAATAAGCTATTTACTTTCCTAAATATCTGTTTATCTTGTGATATGGGCTAATTGTAGCCTTCTTAATTAAGAAGAAATTTGAGGCAAAAAATGAATATTCATAGTGAAATCAGAAAACAGGTTTTAGCTAATCTTCAAGGAAAGATCGAAGGGATTGAGCGCTTTATTAATGGGCGTCCAGTTTTTGCGGATGTTGAAAAAGAATTGCCGGCGATTGCGGTTTTTATTGATGAAGTGAGATGCTAGAAGAAATGACAATGTGCGGAAATCAAGGCGACGGCGTTTTAACGGTTGGGATTTATTTGCCGTTCTATATGACAGAAGAAGCCTTAGATGAAGTTGCTGAACTTGTTACTAATATGCTAGCTGATGCTGAAATTCCTGTATTAGATACCTTCAGATTAGCAAAATTTAGTTATAGCTATGATGAAGCTCAAGCAGCTTGGATCTCAGCTAATTTGCATTATGAAATTCAATATCAACAATAAGGGTTTAAATTATGTTTAAAAAGTTATTAGAACTTCGCCAACAAAAAGCACAACACGCGGCAGAAATGCGCGCTTTGTTGGAAAAAGCAGAAAAAGAAAATCGTTCATTAAACGAGGAAGAAAGCGGTCAGTTTGATAAGCTGAAAGAGTTAGTTAAACAGATGTCTGATGAAATCGCCCGCTATGAAGCGGTGGCAGATGAAGAACGTAGTCAAAAAGGTGAGCCAGTAGAAACCCGCAATAAAGCCCAATTTACCAATGATGAATTACGTCATTACATTAAAACGGGTGAGTTGCGTTCTAATCTTTCCACTACGGCAAATGATGATGGCGGCTATTCCGTGATCCCACAATTAGACAAAGAAGTGATGAAACGCTTAACAGATGATAGCGTAATGCGTCAGATTGCTAATGTGGTGCGTTTGCCTGTTGGTGCGAAAGAATATAAGAAATTGGTTTCTGCTGGCGGTGCTATGGTGAACCACGGTGAAGAAGGTCAAGCTCGCACAGGTACTAACACCCCGAAATTAAATGAAGTTACCATTGCACTAAATCCAATCTATGCTTATCCAAAAACAACCCAAGAGATTTTAGATTTTTCTTCTATTGATGTGTTGGGCTGGCTGACTGAAGAAATTAGCGAGAGCTTCACCGAAACGGAAGAAGTTGATTTAACTTCTGGCGATGGCGACAAGAAAGCAAAAGGGCTATTAGCTTATACGCGTTCTACTGCGAATGATAAAGCCCGCACTTTTGGCGAATTGCAAAAATTAGAAGTTACCAGTGCGGACAAAATCACGGCTGACACGCTGATCGATTTATTCTACACCTTGCATAGCAAATACCGTAAAAATGCGGTTTGGGTGATGAGTTCAAGCATTGCGGCCACATTGCAGAAATTGAAAAATAAAAACGGTGATTTTATTTGGCGTGATGGTTTAACGGTTGATGCGCCAAGCACGTTATTAGGTCGCCCAGTTTATTATTTGGAAACAATGCCAACCGGTGGCGCGGGTAAAGCGGTGCTTGCTTTTGGTGATTTTAAACGTGGTTATTACATTGTGGATCACGAAACCGGCGTGCGTACTCGTCCAGACAATATCACCGAGCCGGGCTTTTATAAAGTTCACACGGACAAATATTTGGGCGGTGGCGTGGTGGATAGTAACGCCATCAAGTTTATTGAAACAACAGCATAACCAATCAGAGGGGCTTTCAGCCCCTTTTTTGTCAGTAGGTAGATTATGAATAAAGATTTTGAAATCCGTTCATCTGATATTCAAGCACAAGATAAAAAGCTGGTTGGCTATGTGGTGCAATGGAATAGCCCAAGTGAATTGATCTGGGGGGATTTTGTTGAACAGTTTGCACCGAATGCTTTTGCAGCGAGTTTAGCCAGTGGCCAAGATGTGCGGGCGTTATTTGAACACGATCACACTAAGCTACTTGGGCGAACCAGTGCCGGCACATTGAAATTGGAAGAAGATGCCGTTGGATTGCGCTTTGAGCTTACTCCGCCAGACACCACGTTAGGGCGTGATTTATTAGTCAGTGTAGAACGTGGCGATATTTCAGGAATGTCTTTTGGCTTTTATGCCAAGGCGGAAGCGTGGGATTTTGAAGCCACGCCGTGCTTGAGAACGGTCAATAGTGCGGAATTGGTGGAAATCACTGTAACCAGCATTCCCGCTTATCCTGAAAGCAATGTGCAGATTGCCAACCGTTCAATGGCGCAAGCCAAAGCAAAAATGCAGCAAAAAACCACCGCACTTATTGGGCTGATTTAGCGGGGTTATAAGATGTGGCCATTTAAACGTAAGACAGAACAACGTAGCCAGCCTTTGGGAATTGATGAGTTAATTTCTTATTTAGGCGTGGCAAATACGTCAGCAGGTGAGTTTGTTAGCCCACAAACGGCGGAAGCCTTGCCGGCAGTAATGAATGCCGTTACCGTGATTGCGGAAGCGGTGGCGTCGATGCCGTGTTATTTGTATCAATTAAAGCAAGATGGGCGTGAGCGTGTTTTCGATCACCCTGTTGATTATTTATTGAATGAAATGCCGAACCGCAATCAAACGCCGTATCAATTCAAATATACCCTAATGCGCCATTGTTTACTAAATGGGAATGCTTATGCCGTGATTGAGTGGAATAAGCAGGGTGAGCCAGTCAGCCTTACGCCTTATCAGCCTAGTGCGGTGAATATTTTGCGCACGCCAAAAGGTGAGCATATTTATCAAATCACCGATTTAGACGGCAAAACAAAGAATTATTTGCAAGATGAAGTGTTGCATTTGCGTCATTCTTCACTTGATGGCTTTATGGGACGTTCACCAATTGCTATTTGTCGCGAAACCGTAGGCTTAGGAATGGCACAGCAAAAACACGGTGCGGCAGTGATGAAGAATGGCTTGATGGCCAGCGGGCTAATTACAACGGCAGAATGGTTAGATGAAGCCAAAGGCAAGAAAGCATTGAAAGCCTTGGAACGTTACAAAGGGGCAAAAATGCAGGTAAAACGCCAGTGCTTGAAGGCTCAATGGAATATAAGCAGTTAGGAATGACAAACCAAGATGCGGAATGGTTGGCAAGCCGCACGTTTACGATTTCCGATATTGCGCGCATTTACAATATCAGCCCGATCTTTTTGCAAGATTATTCCAATAGTAGCTATTCCAATTTTAGCGAAGCAAGCCGTGCTTTTTTATCGCAAACCTTAACGCCCGTGGCTGACTAACTTTGAACAACAGTTAAAAGATGCGTTGATGGTGGACGTTAGCCGCCAAAGCAAGCAACGTTATTTAATTGAATTTGATACCAGTGATTTATTGCGAACCAGTCAAAACGATCGCTTCAATAGTTACGACACGGCCATTAAAGCCGGCATTATGAACCCTAATGAAGTGCGCAGACGTGAAGGGCTTTCGCCTTATGTTGGTGGTGATGAATTTAGCCAAGCGTGGAAACAGACCGTAGAAGTGAAAAAGGTGGTAACAATGGCGAGAATGATTAGAGCCGGAAAATATAACAAAGTGATCACCTTGCAAGCACGCAATCACGAGAAAGAAAAGCAGCTCAATCCTTATGGTGGCAATAAAACATTTTGGGAAGATGTGGCAACGGTGCGGGCAAGTATTGAACCCTTGCAAGGGCGCGAATATTTTAGTGGGCCATTTCAATTAGGTGAAAATATTATCCGCGTGCGCATTCGTTATTTGCCCAATGTAACAAGAAAAATGCGGGTGAAATATGGCGATCAACATTGGGACATTTATTCAGTAATCGACAGCAAGGACGAACACAGAGAACTGCAGTTAATGTGTAAGGAAGGGGAAGCTTATGGCGAACGTTGATCTTGTTATTCCGCTAGAGGAAATCAAAGCACACTTGAACATTATGGAAGATTTTGATCTTGATGATGACTTGTTAGAACGCTATGCCGTAGTATCAATCGAAGTGGCACAACGTCATATAGGGAAAACTTTTGCGGAAGAAGAAAGCGCAACCACAATCCCTTTTTATCCAACAATCAAAGTGGGCTGCTTGATGTATATTGCTTATCTCTACACAAATAGAGAAGCCGTTACTGACTTGGCAAATTTAAAACCCGCACCGATGACAATCAAATCCTTGTGGGAAGTGTACCGCGAACCCTGTATCTATTAAGGTGATGTTATGCCTTATCAACCTTTAAAGCGTTGTTCTTTCCCTGGTTGCCGTAATCGCGTGAAATCTGGCAGATGTGAAGAACATCAGACTAAACCAAAAGACAACCGCCCAAGCAGTAGCGCAAGAGGCTATGACCACAAATGGAGCAAATACCGCGCACAATACCTAAAGCATAATCCTTTGTGCGTGATGTGTTTAACAAAGGGATTACATACGCCTGCAACAGTAATCGACCACATCAAGCCCGTAGAGAATGGGCAAGCTGATCCGCTCTTTTGGGTAGCAAGTAATCATCAGGCCTTATGCCGTGATTGCCACAGCTACAAGACAAGGGTGATAGACAAGCGCGGATTTGGGGCGAAGAAGTAAGTTGTGGTGATATAACCATCACTACTTCAACCGTGGGCATATGCCCACAGTTCATTCAGTTGTGTACATATGTACACGGTTGCAAGTCAATCATTTCGATATCGAAACACTTCAGCCGTTGCGATATCGAAACAACTGAACCAGTCCAAAATTGGGCGCGTTGATTAAATGTTAGACGAAGTACAGAGATGGATTTTACAAAACTCAATTTTGAGCTTTGTTTTAAAATCAATAGGATAGGTGAACGCAATTTTGCGTTTAGCTTTAAAAACAATGAGATAGACACGGTAGGGGGAGTTTTAAAAAGAAAAGCCGAAAGCCGTAGAACCGCCCGTCCCCTCAAATTTTTATGCACAGTGATTTTTTTGAAAATAAGGAAAACAATGAATAAACGAAAAAGCTATAAAGCACCTGAATTTTTAGATGAGATTGCTAAATCACAATGGAAAGCACGCATTAAGCAACTTTCAGAACGTGGCGATATTAAACCCGAAGATTTAACAAACCTTGAAATTTATTGCGAAAACTACGCAATTTGGCGCCATTCTGTGGCAGATTTAGCGAAAAATGGCTTTATTATTATCAATTCTCAAGGTACACAATCACGCAACCCAGCACTTTCTGCAAAATCAGATGCGGAAAAAGTGATGATTAAAATGTCTTCCTTGCTGGGGTTCGATCCTGTTAGTCGCCGTAAAAATCCGGTAGAAACGGAAGAAACGGACGCTATTGATGAAATCTTGGTGATGTAAATGCCGTGGCATCGTTATGCTGAGCAAGTGCAGAACGGGGAAATTATCGCTTGCCAGAAAATCAAACAAGCCGTAGCCCGTTATTTTGCGGATTTAAGCAACCCTGATTATTTCTTTGATGAAAGTGCGGTGCAAAAATTCCTTGCTTTCTCTCGCTTATGTCCGCACGTCAAAGGGCATCTAAGAGGGCAGCCGATCGAATTATCGGATTGGCAAATCTTTCTTTTTGCTAATTTGCTTGGTTTCAAGCGCAAAGAAACCGGCTTGCGAAAATACCGATCCGCCTATGTGCAAGTAGCAAGGAAAAATGCGAAATCTGCCGTTGCGGCCGTATTGGCGAATTGGTTTCTGATTATGGAAAAAGGGCAACAAGATATTTACACCGCAGCCGTAAGCCGTGATCAGGCGCGTATTGTTTTGATGATGCGCGCCAAATGTGCTTGCTTTCTGCACCATTGAAAAGCGGATCAGCATTCAACAGCACAAACTGATCAACCCCAAGAATAACAGCTTAATGCGCCCACTGGCAGCCAAATCTAGCACCATTGAAGGAACTAACCCAAGCCTTGCTATTGTTGATGAATATCACCTACACGCAGACAACAGCGTTTACAGTGCGTTAGAACTTGGGCAAGGAGCAAGACCAGAAGGGCTATTATTTGCCATCACCACCGCAGGCAGTAACACCATTTCAGCGTGCAAGCAGCATTATGACTATTGCGCCCAAATTCTGGCAGGCAATGAACAGAATGATAGCTTGTTTATTCTGATTTTTGAATTAGATGATGAAAGCGAAATTGACCAACCTGAAAACTGGATCAAAGCCAACCCCAATATTAACAAATCTATCCCGCAACTTGATTTTGAAAACACCATCAAAAAAGCCCGTGGCATACCTTCCGAATGGGTGGAAATGCTCACTAAACGCTTTAATGTATGGTGCCAAGGACAAACGCCGTGGCTAAGTGAAGGCAGCTGGGCGCAGTGCAAGCGTGATTACAGCGAACAAGATTTACTTCACCAAGATTGCTATATGGGCTTGGATCTCTCTTCAACCAACGATTTAACCAGCATTTGCTACACCTTCCCACAAGAAAAGAAAGTGCGGTTGATAACGCGTCATTATTTGCCTGAATATCAGCTTAATAATGTGGCCAACAAAAATCGCGCCATCTATCGCCAATGGGTGCGGCAAGGTTGGCTAAGGGTAACAGAGGGGGATTGTATCGATTATGACAAAATCCGCGATGATATTTTGAAAGATGCCGAACAATTCAACATAAAAATGATTGGCTTTGATGTTTGGAATGCCACACACCTAAGAACCCAGCTACAAGCGGCAGGGCTAGAAGTTGAACCCTTCCCGCAAACCTATCAACGCTTTAGCCCCGTGGCAAAATCAACGGAAGTCTTAATCAATCGCCAAGTGATAGAACACAACGGCGATCCCGTGCTTGCCTGGGCATTGTCTAACGTCGTAATGGAAACCGACGCAAACGCCAATATCAAGCCAAACAAGAAAAAAGCAGCCAATAAAATTGACCCAGCGATCGCCTTCTTGATGTCTTTTGGCACTTATCAGCTTGAATATGGTGATGTGATTTTTGAACTATCCAACGAACATCAACAGGCATTAGAACAATTTAACGGAATAGATTTATAGATGAACAGTGAATTAATTTATCTGCTGATTTACAGCGGTGCAATGTATTATTTCTTTTATTATTGGAGTAAATAAAATGAGTGTATCAGTCAAAATAACAGGATTGAAAGAGATAGAACGCAATATTAATAAAACAATAAAAAATATTGCCAAAAATGCGAGAAAACCAATTAGAAAAGCCCTAAATGCAGGTGCAAGAGAATTAGAAAAAGCCATTAAGCCAACCGTGCCAATTTTAAAAACAAGCACCAATTTCCGGCAAAAAGGCACAATAAAAAATAATATCAGACACAAAACAAGTGTAGCCAAGAATGGATTAAGTGGACTAACTAAAATCCGCGTAATGCGAACCAAAGGGCGAAAAATGGCAAGAGTTGGGCAAGCGGTAAGAGATAGAACCGATCCATTTTATTGGTGGATGGTTGAATATGGCACAGTAAAAATGAAAGGCCGCCACTTTATGGAAACAGGTGCAGAACGTGGCAAGGCTCACGCATTGAAAGTAACAAGAGAAACCTTTGAAAAAGAATATAAAAACGGGTTAAAATTGAAATAACACCAAATCAAACACGCCTAGGCTGATCACCGAAAACAAGCCCCCTTAGCTTGCTGGCGTGTTTCCATTCATAAGGGAAAATGCGAAAGGGGCATTTATGGGAAATATAATTGAGAAACTTTTAGACGCTTTAGGA
>NZ_PQVI01000042.1 GCF_002921145.1 Avibacterium endocarditidis | reverse complement strand
AATCTACTACAGCCCCATGAGTTATTTGCCCTACACGCTGAAAAGGATATGACAACCCTTGTTAAACATGACCAAAAAAATCACATCGAAAACCACCGCACTTTAACGGTTAACGGTAACCAACGTACTCAAATTGACCAAGGCAGAACCACCCAAATCACCACCGGTAATGACATCAAAACCGTCTTAGCGGGAAACAATCTTGAAACCATCAGCTTACTTAAAGCTATCCAAGCGAAAGAGATTTTCAACTACGCTCACGACCGCATTGAGCTTGAAGTGGGCAAACAAACCAGCCTGACGATGGACAATGAAAAGATTCTCCTTCGCTTTGGTAAAAACACGATTTTGATGAATGAAGAAGGGATTTGGTTGGATGGCGTGCATATTGGGATGCAGGAGACAGAAGTCGAATTAGCCTCAAACCAATCGCAATATCAAGATAAAAAAAATGACTTTACAAAATATGCAGATATCTATGGAAAATCCCCACAAGGAGAAGAAATCACCCTCACCCCCTCTAAATCGGGTCAGTCGCTTCAACTTACTGCAGATAGCCAAGGGAAAATAGAGATAGAAGACACGAGTCTCAACTTTTTACTGCAACTCAGCAACAAGGGAGAAAAAGTAGATGTCATCAGCAGCGCATCACAATGAAACTTCAACAAGAAGAAAAGAAGTTCGTTATATTTTCTTACCTGGAGAACCTGTTGAAAAGCTCGCTCGTTCTTGTGATTACACTATTTTATTAGGCTCTGTACAAGAAGTTGTGTTCAACTTCCAAACGAAATTATTTACGGATTTAACCGTTGAAATTCTCCCAAGTGAAAAAGATAGTAACAATTTTAGACTCAATGCCGTTTATGATAAACAAACCAAGAAATTAATACATGGTAACTTCTCTATTTCAAATCAAGGCATTCCCTACCGTGTCCAAGTGAGCCGATTTTTTGATGGCACATTTATTGTTCGCTCAAAAGATAAAGAACTGGGACGATACAAAACCACCAGAATAGGCATTCAGACCGAAGAAATAGAAAAACCAGATTTATGGCTAGAGCCTATGTATATTGGATTTTCAGATGTGCCCGACATTAATCAACTACATGGCATTCATAAGGACCATCAACAAAGTGCTTATAAATGGGTAAAAACGCTTGATCAATTTAATCATCAGGATGTATTTAACCCCCTCTATCAACCTGAACGCGTTCTTCAGGCTTTTGATGAATTATGGAAAGATAATGGTTATGCTTGCATCAAAAATGAACCTGAGGAAGTTGGTGTATTCATTTTTAGAACCTAAGAAAATATTCAAAATAAAATCAATGTTCCTCTATCAATTGATCCTTATGGAAGTATTGCCCATAAATATAAAATCGCTCAAGAGATTTCATTAAATGAATTAGATGAATTGAAACTAATTTTAAAACAAGGAGAATATGATGAATTAGAAAATATTTTGCAATACTATGGATTAATCTATCCGACTATTGATTATCTTTCATCTAATAAAAAGTTACTTTCTCTATCTAATAGAAAAATTCAGATAAAATGGGTTAAAGGATACGTTTGTATTGCATTTAAAGAAAGTATCCCAGCCCCTTTGCCTAGTGGAGGACTATCTAGTAAGAGCTATTCCAGTTTAGGAGGTTTTCATATCAGTAAAAATATGACAAGAACGAAATTCGCATTCCAAGAAGTAACAAATTTATCTAACACATTAAAAGGAACTTTTAGCAAATTGTCGACTCTTGCATTTTTCTTAGATGTATGGGGAGATTATGAAGATATTATGAATTCTCAAGAAGGGTCAAAAAGTATTGTTGAATTGCTTGGAATGGTTGGCATTAATTTAATATCTGCTATTTTAGGATATTATTCATCTTCCTTTATAATATCAACCATTATGGCTGGATTAGCTACTGTAACTACGACAATACCAATATTCTTTGTTATTATGGGCGGCGCACTAATTATAACAGCCATATCTATAATATACTCCAAAGTTTCTAACCAAGGAAAAATCATTCTACACAAAGCATTTGAGTAACATAGTATGAGCAAATCAAAAATAATATTATTACCCCATAATAGAATATCTAAATACTCTTTAATTGCATTTTTTATGATGTTTACATTTGTATTTTCACATCAGTTAATTATATATAATAGCTTTGAACATGGCCGATTAAAGCACATACTTTATACATATGTAACATTTGAGGGGATATACCTTTCATGTTTTTATCTACTACTTAATTTCCTGAATAAAAATGGCAAGGTAATACCCTCCATGATTATAAGAAGTGCATTTTTTCAACATGCCAACCACAACTTTCATCTTGTTTTTCCCAACTGTTTTAATTCAGATTATCAACAACAAATATTTTTTAATATTCTTTCTTCTATACTTATCACTCACTCTCTTTATATCTTTTCTCTATACATATGAATATAATGATAACAATCTCATAGAAAGAAGTAAAAAACATTGGTTAAAAAAGAAGAGAAGAATAACGAGACGCTATTTATAAATGATTACTCATTACCAAAACTACTACAGTGGAATAACATGTTTTCTTAATTTGGTTTCTTCCATCAACAGCATTAATTCCTTTTTATTTCATAGTGAGATTTAATCAAAAATATGACATCTATTATTCTACTGGCATAATGTTATTCACCACTACCTTTATATATCCAACTATTTGTTACTGGGGAATAATAATAAAAACCTATTTAAACAAAAGAAAAAACTAATAAAAAATAATAGATTGAGTTATTTAAAGTCAAAATCAGTCTAATCTCTCAAAAATCCCCTTACAATACTATCCTTTTGGAACACCAGTCGAGCGCTATAAAACAGCACAAACAGTTGAAGTAAGGGAATTAGAACATATCCTTGAAGATAAAGAATATAAGGAGCTTATAGAGATTCTCCAATATTACTCTAACGATGACATGACTTTAGTTAAAGATACAATTGATTACACATTAGAAAATAAACATTGGATAAAAGCAATAAATCATAAAGTCGAAGTAAAATGGATAAACGGATATTTAGCCATTGTATTTAAAGGAAAACTCCTGCTTTTGGATTTAGATATGCGGGATTAGCGCATGAAAAATTAAAAGGTATAACCGGAGGGCTTCATATTAGTAAAAATATTAAACGGGTTTGGCTATCCGCAAAAGAAGTACTATCCATCAAATCATTAGCTAAAACAAATTTCTCCGGCCCATTAGCCGTAACAGGATTCGTGATTGATGTCATTTTGGATTATGATACAGTGATGTTGGATGAATCAGGGAGTCGAGATATTGTAGAGTTATTAGGAAGAATTGGATTATCTTTTTTGGGCGGAATGGCTACTGTATCAATAAGATCTATACTAACACCTTTACTAATAGCGGTGATTAGAACTCCTCATGCTGCAATAGTTTTTCTTATTGGTGGAGCAGTAATAGTTATTACAGGCTATTTTATAAACAAATCAGTTAATCATATTAAGGAGAAAATATGGGAATAAAATATTTTAATAGAGAAAATAAATACATTTTCAATATACATGGAGAAATACCTTTCCCGTTAAAATTTACTTTCCTAGCCTTATTATTTATAATTTTTCTGCACATTATAATGCTTCTTGCTATCGACTTAAATATTCCTAATACAGAGAAAACCTATTTAACTTTTTATCTGGTTATATTTGATTTTTATGTATAGGAGGATATTATTTCATCACCAAATATTTAAAAAGAAAAAAACATATCATTACTTTAATGTATTTACATTCTACTTTTCTTGGCTTTGGCGTTAAATTTATCTTTATGTTCCTTCCGCTACATATTGCTGTTTTCTTTCTACACCCAGAATTATATTTTAATATATCATACATGTTACTTTTTTATTTTTTATTGCAACTGGTTATGTAATAATGATAGATGACGATAAATTTTTTAATGACAGCCTACTAATTTATAAAGAAAAAAAGAAAGATGAAGGTTATAGACTTTCTCTAGAAAACTTATTTACAAACCCAATATTAAAATATATTACTTATGGATTACTCCTATTTTTTTATTTTTCTTATGTTTAAATCAACCCAAAAACGTCATTCCAATGAGGAACTTTATTATGTTCTATATACTGTCAGCATGGCCACTTGTTATATATTATATTCTGAAGTCTGCTATCTATTACTCATAATCAAAATAGAAACAAAAAGATTAATAAAAATATGCAAGAGAGATAATAAAAATTCAAAGATAAAATGAATACTGTAGAAGTTAAAACTTCTATATAAGCCACCTTTAACTAAGGTAAAAACAAACCAACCAAATTAGGAACTAAAGCATATCTATGAAAAAAAATTTATATAATCATTTTAATGTTACTTATTTCTTCCTGTACAACTACGCCTACGGAAACACCGCAGAATACACAGCATTGGGCTGTATTGCAGAACCAAGAAACAAACCTTTATAACATAGATAATAAATTATTTCGTAGTGAGCAACTCACCTCAGAAAACTATAATTTAATTCAAAAATACAATATAAAAACCATTGTCAATTTACGTTTTTTTAATCGTAATGAAGACAAGAATGCTTTTCAGCATACCAATTTAAAACTTATCAATACACCATTACTTTCTTGGGCAATAACTCCTAAAGAAGTCGCCAATGTACTATGGGAAATTGAACAAGCACAAAATCAAGGCGCGGTATTAGTGCATTGTTATCATGGCGCAGATCGTACAGGTCTAATTTCTGCTATGTATCGAATCATATATCAAAATTGGGAGCTTAACGAAGCAAAACGAGAAATGATTGAAGGTCCGTATGGATTCCACTCAATTTGGAAAAACATCGAAAGATTTTTTACCCCAGATAATATTAATCAAATTAGAGAAAACCTAATTCAATTAAGAATGAATAAAAACTAGCACAAGCTTTTAACAAAAATCTGCGCTTAATAAGTTGGCCTCTTAGTTCAACTTTTGGGGTGCTGATCAATTTTTTACACCGCACTTTGATTTTCCTTTGCAGTACAGCCCTGACGTGATAATATTTGGCATAATTATGCTAATTATTCTCATTTGTAAATTCTATTAATATGGTTAAACGCCGTTATTTGTTTATCTTATTATTGTTGCTTTCGGGTATTTCGCTGTTTTTGGGTGTGAGTACGGTTAATTTGCAAGGCTTGCTGGCCTTTGATTACGCCCAGTGGCAGATCTTTTTAATCAGTCGTGTGCCGCGTTTGGTGAGTATTTTAATTGCAGGATCATCATTAAGTATTTGTGGTTTGGTGATGCAGCAGTTGAGTCGCAATCGTTTTGTATCCCCAACCACAGCAGGCACAATGGACAGTGCAAGGCTTGGCATTTTAATTGCAATGTTACTGTTTCCTTCTGCGTCAATGTTGCTCAAAACCAGCGTGGCGATTCTGGTTTCTTTTCTCGGTACGTTATTGTTTATGACGCTACTCTCTCGCCTCAAATTTAAAGATACCATTTTCGTGCCGTTGGTGGGCCTTATGTTTGGCAATATTATTAGCTCGATCACCGCTTTTATCGCCTACCAACAAGATCTGTTGCAAAATCTCTCTGGTTGGTTGCAAGGGGATTTTTCTTTAGTGATGGCTGGGCGTTATGAAATGTTATATTTCAGCGTGCCAGCACTTGTTCTTGCCTATGTGTTTGCCAATCGCTTTTCTATTGTGGGAATAGGGCAAGACTTTGCCGTTAATCTCGGTTTGAACTATCAGCAAGTGCTGTATTTAGGCTTAGCGATTGTGGCAACGGTATCATCGATCATTATTGTCTCTGTGGGAGTGATTCCCTTTCTCGGGCTGATTATCCCTAATATTGTTACCCTTTATTTAGGCGATAATTTGAAAAAAGTGCTTTCTCACACCGCGCTACTGGGTGCTGTTTTTGTGCTTTTTTGTGATATTTTAGGGCGTTCGCTGATTTATCCTTACGAAATTTCCATTAACGCCATTGTGGGCGTGTTCGGCAGTGCCATTTTTCTTTATATGCTGTTAAAACAAAGGATTCAAAATGGCTAAGCGTTTCTATAATCCTAAAAAATCGTTGATTTTACTCAGTATTTTTGCCTTGCTGAGCGTGGTGCTGTATGTGTTCTATCATCTGCCTAGCCGTTGGGAATATGCCTTATACAACCGCGCCCTTGCCGTGCTTGCCATTGTAATGACGGGCGTGGCCATTGCACTGGCGACAATGATCTTTCAAACTATTGTGAATAATCGCATTTTAACGCCAAGTATTTTGGGCTTGGATAGCCTTTATTTACTTATTCAAACCCTGATTATTTTTCTCTTTGGGTCTAGCACCTTAACCTCAATGAACCCCATTGTGTTATTTTTTGCTTGCACTGGTTTGATGATTTTATTCGCAATGGGGCTATATCATTTTCTATTTAAAACGGAGCAGCAAAGCCTGTTTTTCCTGCTTTTAGTGGGGATCATTTTTGGTACATTTTTCCAAAGCTTAACCTCATTTATGGAAGTGCTGATCGATCCGAATGAATTTCAGATCGCGCAAGATATTGGCTTTGCCAGTTTTAACCGCATCAATGTTGATATTTTATGGATCGCACTGGCTGGCTTGCTCGCCACCATTCTTTATACCCTGCGTTATGTGCGTTATTTTGATGTGCTTGCCCTTGGGCGTGAACAGGCGATTAACTTAGGCGTAGATTATCTGGCGATTACTAAACGGTTACTCATTGTCGTGGCAATTTTGACTTCAATTTCCACCGCACTTGTTGGGCCTTTAACCTTCTTAGGCTTATTGGTAATGAACGTTACCTTTGAATTTATTCGCACTTATCGCCACGCGGTGTTAATCCCCGCAGCAATGTTGATTGCGGTGATCACCCTTGTTTTCGGGCAATTATTGGTTTCCCAAGTTTTCACTTTTAATACAACCCTAAGCATCATTGTGAATTTTGTCGGTGGGGCGTATTTCCTCTATCTGTTATTAAGAGCAAATAAAAAATGGCAATAGAAATTAAAAATATTCATAAAACCTATGGCACGAAAAAAGTGGTGGATAACCTTTCGGTAAGCATTCCGCGTGGAAAAATCACCTCTTTTATTGGCCCAAATGGTGCAGGAAAAAGCACGGTGCTTGCCATTATCAGCCGTTTACTGCGCGCCGATAGCGGTACAGTGAGCCTAAATGGCGTGCCGTTAGATCAACAAAAAAGCAGCGACATTGCCAAGCAGCTTTCTATTTTGAAACAATCCAACCACATTAATTTGCGTTTAACGGTGGAAGAATTAGTTGCTTTTGGACGTTTTCCTTATAGCCAAGGAAATTTAACCAAAAACGACCGCACTTTTATTGATAATGCCATTGAATATATGGATTTAGGCGAGTTTCGTCATCAATATATCAATCAGCTCAGCGGTGGGCAGCGTCAGCGCGCTTACATTGCAATGACCTTGGCGCAAGATACCGATTATATTTTGCTTGATGAACCGCTGAATAATTTGGATATGAAACATTCCGTGCAAATTATGCAGGTGCTACACAAGCTCACCAAAGAATTAAATAAAACCGTGGTGATTGTGATCCACGATATTAATTTTGCGTCTTGCTATTCCGATTACATTATCGCAATGAAAGACGGCAAATTGGTACATCAAGGGGACGTTGCCACAATGATGCAAGAGCCGATTTTAGCCAGCATTTATGATATGCCAATTCCAATTCAACAAATTAATCAGCATAAAATTGCTGTGTATTTTCGACATCAATCAGCTTAATACAGGAGTATGCTATGAAAAAAACCTTATCAACCCTTGCCCTTAGCCTTTGTGCGTTACTCGGTGTTGCCAGCGCCAATGCGGCAGACATCACGGTAGAAAACGCCGCGGGCAAACAAGTTGTGCCACAAAACCCTAAGCGTGTGGTGGTGCTTGATTTTTCTGCGGTGGATACCATTCGTGCCTTAGGGGCGAAAGACAGCATTGTCGGCATTAGCAACGCGGGAAAAGTACCTGACTATTTGAGTGAATTTGGCAAAGAAAATTACCCAAGCGTTGGCGTGCCACCAGAACCCGACTTTGAGAAAATCAATGATCTTCACCCTGATCTGATCATCGCCACAGGTCGCCAAGAAAAGGTGTTGGATCGCTTAAAAGAAATTGCCCCCGTGTTTTTCGTGAAAGTGGATTACGCCAATTTCTATCCAAGTTTTCAACAAAATATCCACGCCTTTGTACAAATTTTTAATAAACAGCAACTGGCCAATGAAAAACTGGCACAGCTAGACAAGCAAATGAAAGCCCTTGCCGAGAAAACCAAAGGCAAAACCGCCCTACTCGCTTTAGTCAATGAAAGCCGTATAAGTGCCTTTGGCGAAAACTCACGCTATGGCATTGTGTACAGCGGATTTGGCTTCACCCCAATTGATAAAAACATCAAATCGTCCACCCACGGAATGAGCATTGGCTTTGAATATGTGCTAGAGAAAAATCCAGATTATTTGTTGGTCGTCGATCGCACCGCAGCCATTACCGATAAAGCCAACAACGCAAAAACCGTGTTAGACAACGCCATTATCCAGCAAACCCAAGCCTATAAAAATAACCACATTGTTTACTTAAACGCAGCAAATTGGTACTTAACTTTCGGAGGGCTGGAAAGTATGGGCATTATGATTGATGAAGTAAAAAGTGCGGTGGAAAAATAAGAGATTTTTCTTATAACAAACTGGACTATATAAATTTCCCCCTTAAAAGGGGGAAATATTTATCTCTCTACATCACTTCTCGCACTTCCACCTTACGATTTTCATAACGAGATTTTGTACAAGCATCCGCAGTGGCAATCGCCGCTCTTGCTGCCTCTCCTGTCAATAATTTCTCAAATTCTTGGCTTGGTTTCATACCGTGCATAATATCGTTTAAGTATTTCATTTCTTTTCGCATGACAGAGTTAAGCCACAGTGGCGTGCGTTTGCCGGGGTGACCGTATTGAATTGCTCCGTCCATTTCGGTTCCCATATAAATACGCGTGCGGTCATCGTCTTCTTCTTGGCTTTCGTGGATTAAGAAATGGCTGTCTTTGCCGTCCACTCGTAACGTGCCGCCACAGTGGAACATATCCAGCTTAATCGCCCCTTTTTCCCCTTGAATTAACACATAATGCTCTCCCCAGCGAAACGCCGATCCCCACTCTAATACCGCAAATCGCCCGTCTTCAAATTCCATATTCACAAATAACATATCATCTTCATCACCAAACCCTTCGCCTTGATGAGCCACGTTACCTGCTGTCATCGTTACCGTTTTCGGCATTCCCCCCATTAAAAACTGCACACAATCTAATTCGTGGATATGATGATACAAATGTCCGCCCGATTTCGACCGCACTTTCTTCCACGACACATTCGGTTGTAAATCTTCCCAACCATTGCGTGCGGTGTGGCAATAAAGCACTTTGCCAATCACCCCTTGATTAATCAATTCTTTGGCATAATGCACGCCATTGAAGAAATTCATAATATGCCCTGCCATAAAAATCACGCCATTATCTTCACAAGCTCGCACCATTTCATCACAATCTTGATAGCTTAATGCAATGGGCTTTTCGCAAAAAACGTGTTTTTTATATTTTGCCGCCAGTAAAACGGGTTCTTTGTGTAAATAATTTGGCGTTGCCACGATGACACAATCCACATCAGGGCGATTAATCGCTGCTTCTAAAGAATGGGCTTCATCACAGCCCAATTCTTGTGCAACGGCGGTTCCGTTTTCAGGATCATAAACCACCGTTACCCGTGCATTTGGTTTCATTCATAATTCTGGCTAAATCTGCACCAAAATAGCCGACTCCAATGACTGCATAATTTTTCATATTATTTTCCTCAATAAATGTTATTTGACTGAGCCTTCTGAAAGCCCACCTGCAATTTTGTTTTGAATAAAGGTGAAGAACAGCACTGATGGCAACACAACCAATACGGAAGCCGCCATCATATCGCCCCAATCTAAGATTTCTGCCCCGTTTAATGAACGCAATGCCACTGCCACCGTCATTTTGCTGGTGTCATTGACGAGAATGAGGGCATATAAAAACTCATTCCACGCATTAATAAAGGTGTAAATGGCGGTTGCCACAATGCCGGGTGCAACCAGCGGTAATACAATTTTGAAGAATACGGTGAATTTATTTGCCCCATCAATGCGTGCGGCTTCTTCAATTTCGATCGGTACGGTACGGAAAAAGCCCACCAATAACCACACCGCATAAGGCACACTAAATGAGAGATAGACCACAATCAGCCCTGCCATTGTGTTGGTTAATCCCACTTTTGCCATTGCGATGGAATAAGGAATGGCAAGCAGAATCGGTGGAAAAATATAAGTGGTAACCAACAATTTCGACATTACAGCTCCCAATTTTGGGAAAAATCGTACGATACCGTAAGCTGCCATTGCCGAGATAACAATCGCAATCAGCGTGGTGATTAAGGCGATAAACAGACTATTTTTAATATTAACGATGAAATGTAAGTCATTGATAACGTGTTCAAAATAATCCAACGTAAAGATTTTTGGCAAGAACCTTGTTGGCTCGCTGGTAAGTTCTCCTTTGCCTTTAACCGATGAAATCATAATCCACACTAAGGGAAACACCGCAATAATCGTGGTGATAATGAGGAAAAGATGTGCGGCAATATCACCTAACATTGATTTTTTCGTTTTCATTTTATTCCCCCTCTTTTTCCCAACGGCTAATCACTTTGAAATAGATAAAACAAACTAACAGTAGGAAAAGGAACAACAGCACGGTTACCGCTGAAGAGCGTCCGAGCATTTTAGTTCCCCAGCCCATATTGTAAGCATAGATTGGTAATGTCATTGTTGAGTTAGCTGGCCCACCACCCGTGATGAGGTAGATAATGTCAAAGTTATTAAACACCCAAACCGTGCGTAACACCACTAATAATCCAATCACCACTTTGATATGTGGCAGCGTAATATGGCGGAACACTTGCCACGCATTCGCACCGTCAATCTTAGCCGCTTCGTATTGTTCTTGTGGTACGGTTTGCAAGGCGGATAGAACATTCACCATAATCAGTGGTGCACCAAACCAAACGTTAATAAACACCAAACTGATAAACGCCCAAGTGCTATCAGAAAGAAAGTGCGGTGCAATTTCCATCAGATTTAATTGCACTAAAATATTCGGCAAATAGCCATAAACGCCGTTTAAGATCCATTGCCACGAAAAGGCAATCACGATAGTTGGAAACGCCCAAGGAATAATCAAAAGGATTTTATAAAGCCATTGTAGATGACGAATGCGATGCAATGCCATTGCGAGGGCAAAGCCAACTAGCACTTGTCCCACGAGAGAAAAAAGCGTCCATAAAATCGAATGGGAGAATGCCAGCCAGAAATTAGGATCATTGATCACAGCAATGTAATTATCAAAACCGACAAACTTCCAATTCGGCATAATCAGATTTTTGTTGGTAAAGCTATAAAAGATGCTCGAGAGGAAGGGATACACAAACAGCACCGAAACCACAATCATCGCTGGCAACACAAAAATCCATCTTGTATAGTTTTTTTGATACATAAAGCCTCCTTCTCAATTATTGAGAATGTGCGTAGTCGTTTGTTTTTGTAGTCGTTTAAGTTCAAAATAAGACAAGGCAACAAGCCGTAGACAGTACAAGAGTACAGCAGGGCGAAGTAACGCAGTATTATTTTGAAATCAAACGACTATGAATCGGGCGGCGAACCGCCCCTAATTCTTATTGCGAAATGGTTTCAAATAAGGTGTTGAGCTGTTGCTCTGCTTTTTTTCGCTGCCACCATCGGCTCTGTGCCATTCACCACAATATCTTGGAACATCGCTTCAATAATATGTTGGTTCGTCAGCAAGCCTGCATATACATTTGGGCCATACTCATAACCAATCGCAGAACCAAGATTCACCGCCTCTTGGATCACTTTCTCCGCGTGTTTAAATTCTTGGCGAATCGGTAAATCTTTATAGGCAGGGTCGTCATCAACGCCCGTAACCGCTGGCAACATTCCGACTGGCACGGCATTTAAGAACTGAATATAGCGATCTTTTTGGTAAATGCTTTCGATAAAGGCTTTAGCGATCTCTGGGTGTTTTGAGTTTTTCCATACCACAAGCGGAAAACTCAAGGTTTCAGACGCACCTTGCGGATCATTAATATTCCGTTTTGGTACTGGATAGGCATCAATATAAGGCAAAAGATCAGGTGAGTTCGCTTGCACCCCACCAATATGGAAGCCCGAATTGAAATCAAACGCCGCTTTGCCTTGATAATATAAGGTCGCTTGTTGCAAAATGTTGTAGTTTACGGCATCTTTCGGTGAAGTTTCTTTGTACATTTTCACCCAATAATTAATCGCTTCTTGGGCTAATGGGCTAGTCAAATCCACTTTATGATCTTTGCTCAACAACGTACCGCCACCGCTTCGGATATAAAGATCAAGGAAAATTGTTGCCACATAATCATTCGTTCCCATCGGCACAGAAAGCCCATAAACGCCATCTTTGGTTAAAGCTTTCGCCGCTTGATAAAGCTCTTCCCACGTTTGTGGCACGCTCAAGCCATTTTTCTCTAACAAATCTTTGCGAACCCAAAGCACTTTAGCGTGTGAATAAAGCGGAATGGAATAATTATTTTCCCCCACCGTCCCCTCTTTAATCGCATTAGCAGAAAAGCGATCACGCCCAATTTTATCAATCACATCATTAATCGGCGTAAGGGCATCAACATTGATCATTTCGATCACTTGATTCGGCAAGGCGGAGCTTAAATCAGGCACATTGCCCGAAGCTAATCCCGTTGTCCATTTAGTATAAAAATCATTCCACGAAAATGTCTCAATTTTGATCCGCACTTTTGGATTTTTCTGCATAAAGTCATTTGCGGCTTGTTGGATCACTTCTAAGCGTGGGCCTTGTGTAAAAGAATGCCACATCGTGATATTGCCCGCTAATTCAGCAGGATCATTTGTTGCCACCGAACTCGCTACCTGTTTTTCATCTTTACAACCATTTAGCACTAACGCACCTAACACCACCGATGCGGCTACGGTTAATAATTTTTTCAGTTTCATAATTCACCTCATTGTTATCGGAGAAGCAATTAAAACAACGCTTGCTCGCTGATTGGATCAAAAAAATGTGCCCGTTTCATATCAAAGGCTAAAGTAATTTGTTGTTCCATTTCAATTTTTTGTCGTGAATGAACAATCGCTTTAATGGGTTGCTCACCTAGTCGGGTATGCACGATATATTCCGCACCAAGCAATTCCGCCACATAAACGGGAGCAGTTACCCTTGCATTTTGATAAGAGCCAAGCAACAGCGGTTCGTTAGTAATATTTTCAGGGCGAATGCCTAAAATAACCTCTTGATGCTCCTTACCCAATGCCACTAAGTGCTGCCAAATCTCGTCAGGAATGGCTAATTGCTGCTGATCTGCGGTCAAAAACGCCCGATTTTCCAACCGCCCTTTTAAAAAATTCATCGTTGGTGCCCCAATAAAGCCTGCCACAAACAAATTGGCTGGACGATCATAAATTGCTTTTGGCGATCCGATTTGTTGCACTACGCCCGCATTCATCACCACAATGCGATCCGCCATTGTCATCGCTTCCGTTTGATCGTGCGTGACATAAATGGTGGTGGCATTGAGTTTTTTATGAATGCGAATGATCTCCGCCCGCATATTACTGCGTAGCTTGGCATCAAGATTGGACAAAGGCTCGTCCATCAAAAATACTTTTGGTGAACGAACAATGGTGCGTCCTAATGCCACTCGCTGCCGTTGCCCACCTGATAAGGCTTTCGGTTTACGATCTAGTAAACCATCTAGCCCAAGTATGGCTGCCGCTTCACGCACTTTGCGATCGATTTCCGCTTTGGCAACATTGCGTAACTTCAAGGCAAATGCCATATTTTCATAAACCGTCATATGTGGATAAAGGGCATAAGACTGAAACACCATCGCAATATCCCGATCCTTTGGCTCAACCTCATTGACACGGCGATCGTCAATATAAAAATCCCCTTCTGAAATGGCTTCCAGCCCTGCGATCATTCGCAATGTGGTTGATTTTCCACAACCCGAAGGTCCAACTAACGCGATAAATTCTTTATCTGCCACCTCAAGATTAAAATCTTTCACCGCCTCAAAACCATTGCGATAGCGTTTATAGATATGTGTTAGAGAAAGTGTTGCCATAATCTCTCCTTTTGGTTTAATTGTTCAATTATTCACTGACAATGCCATTAAAATAAGTTACTATTTAATCAATTAAGAGATAAGACATCAGATGTCTTAAATTTAGATATATGATGTCTTATTCTGTACAATATTTCTGCGATAGAGATCACAAAAATGACAAAATCTGAAAAAAAAGTGAAAAATCTCGCTTTACAAGAAGAAATTAAGCAACTGATTTTAGATCGTGGCTTAAAAGAAGGGGATTTAATGCCTACGGAAAATGAGCTAATGGAAACCTTAGCTGTTAGCCGTTCTAGCTTGCGTGAAGCGATTAAATCATTGGAAGCCTTGCATATTTTAGATATTCGACACGGTGTCGGCACATTCATTAGCCCCTCTTCGCTCACCCCGATGATCCACAGTCTCGCCTTTCATACTCAGCTACATTTGCAGAATAATATGAAATATCTGCTAGATATTTTAGATGTACGGGAAATTTTACAATACGGTTTTGCTCCCCTTGCCATTGCCCATATCAATGAACGCCACATTGAGGAATTGCAGTCAATGAGCCTTGAGTTACAACGGCTTGCACGCAAAGAGCAATTTTCACTGGAACTGGAATATCAAATTCATCTGCAAACTTATCAAGCCATTAAAAACCCCTTATTGTTGCAATATTTAGATGCCTTTTGGCAAATCTTTCAACAGCAAGAAGCCAATTTACCGCCACCACAACTTTCACCAACGGACGTTGCTTTGCAATATCGAGAATGGGTTGATGCTGTTGAAGCCCGAGAAGTCGATCGCTTTCAGCACGCCCTGTTACGCTATTTCCGAGCCTTACGCCAACGCTTACAACAAAAGGAGAAAGAGAATGGATCAAATTAATGTTGCTTTAGTCGGCTGTGGCTTTTTCGGACAACAGCTCGCCGCAATTTTTAACCAATCCCCAGCCAAACTCGTGGGCGTAACCGATTTGCAAATTGATCTTGCACAAAACTTAGCAGAAAAGCACCGCACTTTTGCTTACGCCGATTTAGCCAGTTTATTGGCTCAACAAAAAGTCGATTTGGTCTTGATTGCCACCTATAATCAAAGCCATCGGCAGCTTGCCGAAATCGCCATTCAACAAGGCTGTGCGGTTTTTATTGAAACGCCTTTTACCATCAACGCACAAGACGCAACGGATTTACTCCAACAAGCCAAAGCCAAAAATGTCCCATTGTTTGTCGGGCATTGCTTACGAGTATTGCCCGGTTTACAACAAGCCAAACAATTTTTAACTCAGCAACGATTAGGTAAAATTACTGTTGTACGAGCCAATCGCCAACGTTGGATCAACCCAATTTATCAAAAAGATTGGTGGAAAAATGATATTCAACTCACTGGTGGTAAACTCTTTCACGAAATTCATGAACTGGATTTATTAGCGTGGCTGATCGGTGAAGTGGACGCTGTTTTTGCTCAATCCACCAATCGTGCCCACCTTGAAACGCCCGATCATCACGACATTATTCAATTATTACTCCAATTTAAAAACGGCGTATTCGGCTCGCTGGAAATGGGTACAGCCTATCGCTTGCCTAAATGGGACATCGCTATTCACGGTGAACTAGGCTCAATGCTCATCAATTTCTTTACCTCAACCGTAACACTCACCTTTGCTAACGGCAACCGAGAGCATTTCAATATGTATAATGAATTTGAAGCCGATCTTTCATTGCGTGAAAGTAGCAAAGGCATTCAAAAATACGGGCAACCAAACGAACATTGCCCTTATTGGATGACCCGTGCGATTGAGCTGGAAGCTGAGAGCGTTCTTCAGCACTTATTAACTGATAAACCTAGCATACTGAGCGAATTGCCTGCAAACGCAGTTTATATTGCCAGTGCGGCAATGCGATCAATGCAAAATAAATCTTTGGTTTATATTGATAGATAAATTTCTCAGAAAAAAAACCGCACTTAAATAAATTAAGTGCGGTTAAATTTTTGCGTATTTTTAATTAGCTTTTAACACTTTCCGAATCAGGATCACCGTTAGCAATCGGTTTTAACAAAGTAAAGAAACAAATCACTGCTAATACTGTTAAACCTGTGCCAACCCAAACAGATACATCGTAGCTTAAGCCTAAACCGATTTTCGCGTAAGCAAGGAAAGTGGCTGATACCATTGTCATAAAGATCGCTGGAATAGTACAAATCCAGTGGAATTTATGATAGCGGTATAAATAAGCGGCAGCTGTCCATAACATTACCATTGCGGTAGTTTGGTTCGCCCAGCCGAAATAACGCCAGATCACTTGGAAATCAAGTTTAGAAATAATGAAACCTAGCACGAATAATGGAATTGCAATCATTAAACGTTTTACTAAGTTTCGTTGATCGATTTTGAAGAATTCAGCGATAATCAAACGTGCTGCACGGAATGATGTATCCCCAGAGGTGATTGGTAAAATCACCACACCAAGAACCGCTAAGATACCACCAAAATAGCCAAGCATATGGGTGGCAGAATCATACACCACTTTTGAAGGCGTACCAGCTGTGATCGCATCATTCATTAATGCTGGGCTATCGTAGAAAGTTAAGCCTACCATACACCAAATTAAAGCAATCACACCTTCACCAATCATCGCACCATAGAAAACAAAACGACCTTCTGTTTCATTTTCCATACAACGCGCCATTAATGGAGATTGTGTTGCGTGGAAACCTGAAACCGCACCACAGGCAATAGTCACGAAAATTAACGGCCAAATTGGTAAATCTTTTGGATGCATATTTTCAAAGAATTTCGAGAAGCTCATCTCACCAACTGTGTGGAATAAGGCTTTATCTTCAAACAATAAGGCAAATAACATTCCGAAAGACATAAATAGCAATAGCGCCCCGAACAGTGGGTAAATACGACCAATAATTTTATCCACAGGTACTAAGGTTGCAATGATGTAATAACCAAAGATGATTGCCGTCCAAACTAATAAGGTGCTTTTCATCTCTAAGTTAAACATTTCACCCACATTATCCACCGTTAGGTTGGTTAATAAGCTAGCTGGTGAAATAACGAATACTACCCCAACAAGAATTAATAATACGAGGGCGAGCGCATTCATAAAATGCTTAACAGGTGAGCCTAAATATTTCCCTGCGAGGTTAGGCACAGATTGACCGCCATTGCGAACACTCAACATTCCGCAGAAATAATCGTGTACCGCTCCAGCAAAAATGCAACCAAACACAATCCATAACATTGCAACAGGTCCGTACAATGCACCAAGGATTGGACCAAAAATCGGGCCTGTTCCTGCAATATTTAATAATTGGATAAGCCAGATTTTCTTTTTAGACATCGGCACATAATCCACGCCGTCTGCCATTGTGTGAGCAGGTGTTGCACGGTTTGGATTAATCTTAAAAACGCGTTCAACCACAGAACCATACAAAAAGTAGCCCAACAAAAGTAAGGCTACGCAAGAGAGAAACCATAACATAAAGAACCTCATAAAAATTAAACATAAAATTTCGTGCGCAAGTTTAACAAGAGTAAATCTAGTGTAAATATATTGTTGCAGTTTATGTGATCTTCCGCACAGTTTTTATGCAGGGATTGAGAAAAAAGATCATCTAATTGGATCTATATACTTATTTATGAGTATTTAGGAGAGTAAATATAAAAAATAAGGTGATGATTTATTAAACGATAAAAAATATCAGAATTTTTCACCGCACTT
>NZ_PQVI01000041.1 GCF_002921145.1 Avibacterium endocarditidis | reverse complement strand
ATATGTCAGTATTGAGTTTTGCAAGCTTTAACTTTTTATTCCTTTTTCAAATATACTACGTGACGCCATCTTGGCATACTGATTAGTCCCCAAATGGTACCTATCCCATAAGAACAATGTAAAAGTATAAAGATGATTGGAAGAAAGATATCCCCTATCCAGAAATTTTTTTAAAAATAGATGTTATTGTCATTATGATATTAGCTATACCGTATAGCACTGTTAATAATATAATGAAAATAGGGCAACCTATAGTCGCTAAGATTAATGAAGCCAAAATAGATAATACGAATATTGCAGGTACAAAATGAAAAATAGAAAAACATTTAGGACAAATTCCTATTGTCCGTCCGATCCAAAATCCATTTCCATACTTTTGTTTCAGCATGGCTTTTAAAGAGCTTCTTGTATGGTGATATGAAATGCAGGAAGGCTCAAAACAAATTCGATATCCAGATTTCCTAATACGATAGTGCATTTCATTATCTTCTGTTCGTCCGAGTTTTTCATTGAATCCCCCAGTTTTATCAAAGACTTCTCTACGATAGATTCCGTGTGAAATCGATTTTACATATGTTCGAGTTGAATTTCTTCTGTAAGGAGCTATACCACTACCGAACATTGAAGATTCCGCTGTCGAAAGCGTTTCTTTCCATTTTGTTTGTTCATCGACAATTCTATGACAGGGCCCTCCTGCAACGTATTCCCCATCTTTGATAACTCTGACTCGACGACTTACGAAATCAGGAGGAGCACAGCCATGAGCATCAAATCTAATTATAACATCTCCACTAGCATTTTCAATTGCTATATTCCAACCGGGGCTTGTTTTATCTTTTCATTTTCAATCACTTTCGAGTTATAGAATCCTCTTGCTTTTGCTACAAATTCATCCATATATTTTTTGTTTTTATCTGTAGACATTGAATCCACAAAAATAATCTCAATTTTTTGAGGATAATCTTGGGCCGATGATCATATCAAAATAGGCAGGCATATTTTTTCTTCATTGTGTGCAACAATACAAAAGATACAATCATTGTTTAGTCTCTCTTAATTGTAACTAAAAAATTATTAATAATATCAATATCCTACATATATAATGGTTAATTCGTCTTAAGATATTGTATTTCTTATTATAATAAAATATCTAAATAAAAGTTGAGTTTTTATATTAAATAATACTGTCTAATTTAGAAAATTATTTTAGATATATCTCTATTACTTAATTACCGCTAATACTGTTTTTATCATTGTAAATAGATCTCTACTAAACGAATAATTTCGAATACTCTCTAAATTCCATTTCATTTTTTCGGGAAATACTTTTTCAATGTATTCTTTATCTGAATCTTCAGCATTAGATAAAAGTCTATCTTCATTTTTATATTCAATACTCGCTTCACTTGTAATGCCCGCTGGCAAGAGTAATGTTGACATCATTTCCGCAGTATAGTTATTTACGTATTTGGGTACTTCAGGTCTAGTACCAACAAAACTCATTTCTCCTTTGAGAACATTGATTAATTGAGGGAGTTCATCTAAACGAGTTTTTCTGAGCTTTTCTCCAATAGTTGTAATCCGTTTGTCATTATCCACTGTGACTTGTGAACCTAAAGACTCCGCATTTGCTACCATTGTGCGAAATTTATAAATTTTAAACTCTCTGCCATATTGAGTTATTCTTGTTTGTCTGAAGAATATCTCGCCTGGACTATCCTTATTAATTTTATAAGCTATATATAAAAATAAGGGAGATAGTAAAATCAATAAAATAGTAGCTAAACATCTATCAAGAGCAAATTTAAACAGTAGGCTAATTTTCTTTTTCTTCAAGTAGTCATAATACGGCTTCACTGATTCATTTTTTATTTGTGAAGGTAAATCATTCCAATTTCTCAAAATCATATTAATCACTCAAAATTCGCTTGAAGTTTTCAATAACATAATCAATTTCCTCATCAGTTAGCTGGGTATGTAAAGGTAATGTTACCTCATTACAATATTGTTGATAAGCATTAGGGAATTGCTCTATTGAAAAGCCGAGTGATTTATATGCTGTATGCATAGGTAAAGGCTTGTAATGAACATTAGTCGCGATACCAGCTTCTGCCATTTTTTCGATAAATTGGTTACGGGATACTTCATCTTTATTTAATAGGCGTGTCAAAAATAAATGTCCACTACTTGAATATTCACTCGTAAAATGAGGAAGAATATCAATATTAGAATTTTTTAATCCAGAAATATATTTCTTAATAATTTCTTTTCGTTTTCTAATAGGCTAGGATAACGGTTGAATTGCGCTAGTCCAATAGCAGCACTAATATCTGTCATATTACATTTATAGTAGCAGCCTTGGATATCATATTCCCAAGCACCTAACTTAGTTTTAGCTAACGCATCTTTGCTTTGACCATGCAAAGATAGTAATTGAAACTGGCGGTAAAGATCCTGATTATCTATACCATCAATATTTTTCCAAGTAGCACATCCACCTTCAGCTGTAGTAAAATTTTTAACTGCATGAAAAGAGAAACTGCTAAAATCAGCAATATTTCCCGCCATTTTATTCTTCCATATACTACCTAAAGAATGTGCGCAGTCAGCAACAACCGCAATGCGACCTATTTTCTGCTGTAAATCATTAGAAGGTTTAAATAGGGATTTTTTGCGTTCTACTATTTCGAAAATTTTATCGTAATCGCAAGGAACTCCAGCTATATCAATGGGAATAATTGCTTTTGTTTTATCGGTAATGGCATTTTCTAATGCCTCGTAATCCATTTGATAGGAGTTTGGGCTTGTATCTATTAGCACAAGTTTTGCTCCAATATGGATAACTGGGCTTGCGCTGGCCGTATAGGTATAGGCACAGGTGATGACTTCATCACCTTCTTTAATACCTAATATTCTAAGGATAAGTTCTAAAGCTGCTGTTGCTGAATTTAAACAAACTACTTTCTCTGTACCTATGTAGGAGGCAAGTTTATTTTCTAATTCTTTTGTTTTAGGGCCTGTAGTTATCCAACCGCTCTTTAAGGCAGAAATTACTTCGTTAATTTCTAAATCTGTAATATCAGGAGGAGAGAAGCTAATTTTCACCGTTTATTCCTTAATGTAAATATATTATTGAGATAAATTTTGATATACCATATCACAATTTTCTGTTGCTGGGCTAAAAGCTGTAGATGAAGAAATCAATAAATCCCTAATCTCATCAATCTTGTACTCTGAACATAATATGTCTAATCGCTGCAAGATGTTATTCAAGTCATTCCAATCAAGCATTGTTTCGATAGCTGTCATAATTCTTGGATGTTGTGTTCCCTGTACGTTATCACCGATAAGTAGTTCTTCATATAATTTCTCACCAGGTCTTAATCCTGTAATTGAGATCTCAATATCTCCGTTCGGATTTTTCTCATTTCTTAATGTTAGACCGCTTAAATGAATCATTCTTACGGCTAAATCATAAATTTTTACTGGTTTACCCATATCTAAAACAAAAACATCTCCACCTTTTCCCATTGCACCAGCTTGGATAACTAGTGAGGCGGCCTCAGGGATTGTCATAAAAAAGCGCGTGATTTTTTGATGTGTTAATGTTATTGGGCCACCTTCTTGAATCTGTTTATTAAATAATGGAACCACAGAACCCGAAGAACCTAAAACATTTCCAAAACGAACCATACAAAAACGCGTTGTATTTTGCGTTTTGGCCAATGCTTGTAGAATTAATTCAGCCATACGCTTTGTTGTACCCATTATATTGGTTGGACGAACCGCTTTGTCAGTAGAAATCAAGACAAAAGTAGAAACTCCTGCTTCAATAGCTGCTTGGGCACAATATAAGGTTCCAAAAATGTTATTACGAATCCCTTCAACAACATTGTATTCAACTAAAGGAACATGTTTATATGCCGCAGCATGATAAACCGTATCTACTTTGAACGAACGCATAATAATATCTAGCCTATGCTTTCTTTGTACCGAACCCAATAGTGGAATTAATTCAACGTGTTGAAAATCAGCATTCCTTAATAATTCTTGGTGTATTTGATATAAGGAAAATTCATTTAATTCAAATAAAATTAACTTTTAGGTGATTGTTTAATAATCTGACGACATAATTCAGAACCGATAGAACCACCAGCACCGGTCACCATAACAATTTTATTTTTATATCCTGCGCCAATAAGGACTCAATGGGAGTTACTGGATCACGCCCTAAGAGTTCAGAAATTGAAACTTGATTTAAACTAGTTAAATGTGCTTTACCGCTGACAATATCTTCCATTCCTGGTATTGTAAGTACTTCACATTTATATTTACTAATTCGATTAATAATCGCTTTACGCTGACTTTGCGTTGCACTAGGCATTGCTAATAGGATTTTTTTAATGTTTTTATTGTCTATTAATTTGCCTAATGATTTAGGGCTATAAACAGTAATGCCATGTAATATGGTTTTATGCAGAGCTTTATTATCATCAATAAAGCCAACGACTGAATAATGAGAACCTTGATTTAAAGCTGTTAGTAGTTGTCGGCCTGAATAACCAGCTCCATAGATCAAAACTTTAGTTCTAGAATCTTTATTATGACTAAGTAACATTCGCCATAAAAAACGAGTGTATGTAATAAAAATAGATATAAAGATAAAATAGAGAAAAGGAATTGATCTAGGTAAATTAAATTGAAATATAAATACAACAGCTAATAGCGTGGCTGTTGATAAAATTGAAGCAAGAATAGCAACTTGAGTAAATTTTATTGTAACAAAACGAATAACAGCCCGATATAATCCTAATCGCATAAAAAACAGAATAGAAATACATCCAACTAATAAGATAATATACCAATTTTCGGTCAGTTTGAGTTCTTCACCAAGCTCAAGGCGAACTCCTAGTGCCAAAAAGTAAGAAAATATAATAAGGAAGATATCAATAGTTATTGATATAAATCTTTTTATACTGCGTGGCAAGGATAAAATGTAATCAAGCATAAATTTATGAACTCTCGCGACAGATTTTGGTCCGTTTGTTATTGAAAAAATTGGTCATCTTGTAAGAATTGAATTTTTAACTAATAAGCAGTGAGTTGTCAAAGTTAGAAGACTATGTAAGGGAGCTATTAGCAGAATGAGATTCTATCTATGCATTATGCAAAATAGTCTTAACAGTAGAGGTTTTATAAAAAAAAGTGTATCATATATAGATATGTTCTTTAAAGGAAGTGTTTATGATCAGAAAAAGTTTTT
>NZ_PQVI01000040.1 GCF_002921145.1 Avibacterium endocarditidis | reverse complement strand
CCGCTCTATGTACATCTTCCATATGATATTTGGCGGTGTTCGGCGCTACTTTACTTAAACAAGGCACGCGGCGAGAAAGTCTGTCAATGTCTGCCATAGTGAAATCCACTTCCGCTTCTTGCGCTGCTGCCAATAAATGCAATACGGTATTGGTTGAGCCGCCCATTGCAATATCTAAGCTCATTGCATTTTCAAACGCTGGCTTAGTGGCAATGGAACGTGGCAATACGGATTCATCATCTTGCTGATAATATTTTTGGCAAAGTTCAACAATTTGTTTGCCCGCATCTAAGAATAATTGTTTACGATCTTTGTGGGTTGCCAAGCAAGAACCGTTACCCGGCAGGCTTAAGCCTAAGGCTTCGGTTAAACAGTTCATTGAGTTTGCGGTGAACATTCCTGAGCAAGAACCACAAGTTGGGCAGGCTGAACGCTCAATGGCTTCCACATCAGAATCTGACACATTTTTATCCGCACTTTGCACCATAGCGTCCACCAAATCTAATTTGATGATTTGATCAGAAAGTTTGGTTTTTCCCGCTTCCATCGGGCCGCCAGAAACGAAAATCGTTGGAATATTCAAGCGCAGCGCGGCCATCAACATTCCTGGGGTGATTTTATCGCAGTTAGAAATACACACCATCGCGTCTGCACAATGAGCATTTACCATATATTCCACACTGTCGGCGATTAAATCGCGAGAAGGCAAGGAATACAGCATTCCGCCGTGTCCCATTGCAATGCCATCATCAACGGCAATGGTGTTAAATTCTTTCGCTACACCGCCTGCTTGCTCAATTTGTTGTGCGACTAATTGTCCAATATCTTTTAGGTGAACGTGGCCCGGTACAAATTGGGTGAAAGAATTGACTACGGCGATAATCGGCTTACCAAAATCATTTTCTTTCATTCCTGTGGCACGCCACAATGCACGCGCCCCTGCCATATTGCGACCTTGTGTGCTGGTCGCGGAACGTAATTTAGGCATAATCTCTCCAACTTTTATCTTTGTTATAAATGTGTAAGCTAACTTTCTAACTGAAATGCGCTATCGTATTGCACAATGCCTTCAAGAGCTTGTGCAAATGAATCTAATTTTATCCCCATAAAATAGTGATCAGGTACCTCAAAAGGCGGATAAATATTAAATTGGCTTGCGGGAAGATAACCAAATTTTCCATAGTATTGCGGATCGCCTAATACAATAATATGAGAATAGCCAAGCTGTTTAGCATGATGATGCCCTGCAGTAATTAACTTTTCCCAATACCTTGCCGCTGAAATTCTGGCAAAACGGCAAGCGGTGCGAGTGCTAAAGCTTGATCTTCACCAATAGTAACCCGTGTAAATAAAATGTAGCCAAGTAAACATTTATCTTGTTCCGCAACTAACGAGAGTTCAGGAATAAAAGAATCACTTGTCCATAAACGTTGCACCAAATCTTGCTCCGTGCCATCAGAATGTTCTGCGTTTTTAAACGCTTGCTTGACGAGCTGATAAATAGCAACACTATCTTTTGGAGTTGAAAAACGGATATTCATTTCAATAATTTCCTACAAAAAATCCACCGCACTTTATACATAATGCGTTGATATTAATCATCATCCATTTTGTAGCGGCGAATTACGATCCTTTTGGATGATAGGTTACCGCGAGTATCAGATGTTTTCATTGATAGCCTTGTTTTATCTTGAATACATCAGGCAATTTAACTAATTGATTTACCAATAATTCCACCGCTCTTTCACTTTGCACTACAACGTGAAAGGCGATTTCTTGTTGTTGGCTTTCAGTTTGTAATTTAATCACTTCAAAACCGCGATGACGCATTACGCGCAATAAACGCTCTAAGGTTTCTGGGCGTCTGTTGGCGCGGATTGATAATTCATACTGTTGCATAATGTTCCCCACAATTCCTTTTCTATTATTCTTCAAGCATATCCACGTTACAGGCATTTGGTGGCACAAGTGGCCACACGTTTTCTTCCGCAGGGATACAAATATGTAATAAATACGCCCCTTCGCTCGCGAACAAACGATCTAATGCCGCTTGCACTTCTTCGCCAGATTCAATGCGCTCGCCTTTAATATCAAAGGCAGAAGCAAGGGTCACGAAATCAGGGTTGTCATCTAAAATCGTATTACTATGGCGCGCTTGGAAGAATAGGGTTTGCCATTGACGCACCATTCCTAAGCGCTGGTTGTCTAATAAAATGATTTTTACCGGCGTTTTGCCACGTTTAATTGTACCTAGTTCCTGCACGTTCATCATTAATGAACCATCACCAGTGATTAAAATCACATCATCATTTGGACGTGCTTTCTGCGCACCAATCGCCGCTGGCAAGCCAAAGCCCATTGAACCAAATCCAGCTGAAGTGATGAAATTTTCAGGCGCATAATGTTTCATATGCTGTGCTGACCACATTTGATGTTGCCCCACATCGGTAACCACAATGGCGTTTTTCGCTTTTTGATTAGAAACGGTGTTAAGCAACCACCAAGGGTTAATCGGTTGTTTGCCTTGATTTTCAGCATAACGGAAATCAAAATCTTGTTTTAACTTATTGATTTCTTTATGCCAATCTGCCAAATCTAATTTCATTGTTAAGGCACGGAATACTTCTCTTAAATCACCACGCAACGCCACATCTGGACGGCGTAGTTTGCCTAATTCTGCCACATCAATATCACAATGAATCACTTTAGCATTTGGGGCAAAGGTGTCTAATTTCCCTGTTACTCGATCGTCAAACCTTGCCCCGAACACCAATAATAAATCCGATTCTTGTGTCGCTAAATTGGCGGCTTTGGTGCCGTGCATTCCAACCATTCCCATATAATAAGGGGTTTCAGGCAAAATTGCGCCCAAGCCTTTTAAGGTGGAAATACTTGGGATTTCTGTGGTGGCTAAAAACGCACGCAAGGCTGGCACGGCGTTCGCCATTCCCACGCCGCCGCCCACATACACAATCGGGCGTTTTGCATTTTTCAATAACTCAAGGGCTTGTTCGACTTGCGAATGATCAAGTGCGGTTGGTTTTTCAACAGGAATGGTGAAGGGTTTGAGATCCGTTTCAGCAAATTGAACGTCTTTAGGAATATCAATTAACACGGGGCCAGGGCGACCATTTTGGGCAATTTGAAAAGCTTTGGCGATAATTTCTGGCAATTCATCAATACTTTGCACAATAAAACTATGCTTTGTACAAGCAAGGGATAAGCCCAGAACATCGGCTTCTTGGAAGGCATCTGTACCAATCAATGGCGAAGCAACTTGGCCAGTGATAGCCACCACAGGAATGGAATCCATTAAGGCATCGCCTAATCCCGTGATTAAATTGGTTGCCCCAGGGCCTGATGTGGCGATACACACCCCTGTTTTCCCGCTGGCTCTGGCATAGCCAATGGCCGCCATTGCCGCGCCTTGCTCATTGCGACAGAGCAAATGCTCCAAACCCGAATCATAAATGGCATCATAAACTGGCATTATCGCCCCACCTGGATAACCAAATACAATATCCACATTGTGTGCTTTCAAGCACTCCGTTACTAATCTTGCACCGTTCATATTCCACCTTTCTGGTTATTAATCGCTATAAAAAAAGCCTCTCGAAGATCTCTGCGAGGGGCTTTCTATATACAAATTGAGTTATAAATTTATTCTATTTGTTAGCAAGCCAAAACCCCGCAGTGTTCACCACCACGAGGTTAATAATAATGCCAATAAGAGAATAAAATTTTGTCATTGCCTGAATCCGATTTAAGCATTCCGCTTTTAATGCTGTTATTGATACCACATTCAAAATAGAAATCAAGGAATTTTTTACATTTCGCAATCGTTTTCCTGAGAAAATAAAAAGTGCGGTCATTTTTTCGCATAATTTGCTATCATACTCCCGTTTTGTTGAAGGAGTTTGACTATGCAAAATCGACCATTTCGTGCTGTGGTTTCAGATTTAGACGGCACATTGCTCAATGGGGATCACGTTATCGGTGATTTTACTATTGAAACCCTTGAAAAATTAGCGCAAGAAAAGATTGATATTATTCTCGCCACGGGGCGAAAGTATGAAGATGTGGCGCATATTGTCGGCAAGGTAAAGCTAGATAATGCGGTACTTATCACGTCAAATGGTGCAAGGGCGCATAATCTTCAAGGCAAGTTGCTGCTTAGCAACAGTTTGCCTGATGAAATGGCAATGGAAATAATGCAAACCCCTTATGATGAAAAAAATGTGTTCGCCAATAGTTATCAAGATGATGGCTGGTTTATAAGCATTGATATGCCAGAATTAGCCAAATATCATCAAGATTCAGGCTTTATGTATCAAGTGGTGGATTTCAAACATCACCACGGACGTGGCACGGAAAAAGTGTTTTTTATTGGCCGTACGCCCGCTGATCTCGCCCCGATTGAGGCGCATTTAAAAGCGCGTTTTGGTGACGCGATTTATATCACCTATTCCACGCCGCAGTGTTTAGAGATTATGAATAAAAACGTGTCAAAAGCCACCTCACTTGCCCAAGTGGTACAAGGGCGTGAATACGGTTTGAGCGCGTGCCTTGCCTTTGGTGATGGTATGAATGATATAGAAATGCTCAGCGAAGTGGGCAAAGGTTGCATTATGGGCAATGCTGATCCACGCTTGGTGCAGGCTTGTCCGCAGTTAGAGCAAATTGGCTTGAACCGCCACGAAGCAGTAGCGAGCTATTTGCGTGCTACCTTTAGTGTGTATTAAGTCAGAAAGCAGGTAAAAATGGCGATTTGGCAATCTTTACTAATCATAAGTAGCGGTGCTGCAATCGGCGCTTGCACTCGTTGGGGCTTGAGCGAATTACTAAATCCGCTGTTTTCTTTTCTTGCCTTTGGCACGCTTATCGCCAATTATCTCGGCTGTTTTTAATCGGCATTTTGATCGCCTTACTTTGGCAATATCCACAAGTTTCTAGCGAGTGGCGATTATTTTTGATTACTGGATTTTTAGGCAGCCTCACCACCTTTTCTTCTTTTTCCGCTGAAGTAGTGAATGATTTTTTAACGGAAAATGGCTATCTGCGCTGGCAATTATTGTTTTGCATCTTGGCGGCAGTCTGCTGTTTACGCTGTTTGGTGTGCTATTGTACCGTTATTGGAAATAAAGGCTTGCACCGCGCTTAAGGCTTCGGCGCGAATTTTATCCCGTTCAAACAAAATCTCGTGTTTGGCATTTTCCACCGTGATGAGTTGCCCTTTTGGCAAGCAGGCGACCAATTTTTCCAACTGTGCATTTTCTACGATCTTTTCTTTGCCAGCTTGCAAAACTAAAACGGGAATTTCAATGCGCGACAAAATTTTTTCCAGCCCTTTAATTGCGGTTAAACACAAATGCACCCAGCGGAATGTTGGCCCACCAAGGCTTAATTCAGGAAAATAACGATTAATACGGTTCATCCATTTCATTCTGGTTTTGCAAAAACTGAGTTCATTTTGATCCAGATTGGCAGGTTTATAGGCGCTCTTGCCAAACACATAGCGCTGCCCTTGCCCGAATAACATCATCAAATTAATAATCAGCTCATCGCGCAATAAATGCTTAGTTGGCAAGCCAAAAAATGGCGAAGAAAGCACCGCACTTTGAATATGATGATCATAGTTCGCTAAATAATAAGCCGAAATCAACGAGCCTAAAGAATGAGCGAGTAGATATTGTTGCGAATAATCAGAATGCTGAGTGATCTGCTTGATGAGCGCGTCCATATCCTCGCAGTAAAAGCGAAATTCATCAATGTAGCCTTTATCGTTATCCGCTAATAAACGCTGCGAATAGCCCTGCCCACGGTGATCGAAAAGCAGCACATCATAACCCCATTGATAAAAATCATAAGCCAATTCCGACCATTTCAGCATATTCTCTGCCCGTCCATTGACTAAAATCATCAATTTTCGCGCCGCACTTGGCGAGCTGTCGGCGTGCAAAAAATGGCGATAGGCAATTTGGCAACCCTGTTTACCTGTTAAATATTGGATAGGAAATTGATCCACAAAGGGCATTAATTGCTGCAACGCAAAGCGGCAAAAATGGGGTTCTCGATATAGGCAATTTGACATCAGCTTACCATCAATAAAACAAAGATGTCCCGATCATAAAGGAAAGCGTGCAAGAAAGATAGAAGATTAATGCCACATCAGACTTCCTTGCTTGTTGATAAAATCTCACATTTTTAAATGTGCGGTGGTTTTTTTCATTATTTTTGTCCAGCAGCCAGATCAACATTCAAAGGGAAATAAAACAGGTTACCCATTCAATCCGCCTTAAAAAATTCACAAAAAAAGCACCGCAGCCGTGCGGTGCTTCTCTATGGGTTTTGTTACTTAAAAATTAAGCCACTAGCTGTTTTAAAATGCGGCGAACAGGTTCTGCTGCGCCCCATAATAATTGGTCACCAACAGTGAAAGCAGCAAGATATTCAGGCCCCATTGCCAATTTGCGTAAACGTCCCACTGGTACGCTTAATGTGCCGGTTACTTTAGCAGGCGTTAATTCACGCAAGGTGGTTTCTTTGTCGTTTGGAATCACTTTCACCCATTCGTTGTGAGAAGCCAAAATTTGCTCGATTTCGTCTAATGGTAAATCTTTTTTCAGCTTAATGGTGAATGCTTGGCTGTGGCAGCGTAATGCGCCGATACGCACGCATAAACCCTCCACTGGAATTGGATTGTCGCTTAAACCTAAAATTTTGTTGGTTTCTGCGTAGCCTTTCCATTCTTCTTTGGTTTGCCCTGTTTCTGGCAATAATTTGTCGATCCAAGGAATTAAGCTGCCTGCAAGCGGTGCGCCGAAGTTATCAATCGGGAATGACGCATCACGCATTTTTGCTGTTACTTTGCGTTCAATGTCTAAAATTGATGAAGCGGGATCGGCTAATTCTGCTTTAACAGAATCTTCTAACTCACCCATTTGCACCAATAATTCACGCATATTTTTCGCACCCGCACCAGAGGCCGCTTGGTAAGTGGCAACAGATACCCATTCCACTAAATCACGCTCAAATAAACCGCCTAGCGCCATTAACATTAAACTTACTGTACAGTTTCCGCCAACAAAGGTTTTCACGCCATTTTTTAGCCCTTCGCTGATCACGTTTTGGTTTACTGGATCAAGCACGATGATTGCATCTTTGTCCATACGCAATGCAGAAGCGGCGTCAATCCAATAGCCGTTCCAGCCTGTTGCTTTTAATTTTGGATACACTTCGTTGGTGTAATCACCACCTTGACAGGTAACGATAATATCTAATTTTTGTAATTCAGCGATGTCAAAGGCATCTTTTAGCACGCCCGCATCTTTACCTGCAAATACAGGCGCTTTTTGACCTGCTTGTGAAGTGGTGAAAAAGATAGGATTGATGTTCGCGAAATCATTTTCTTGTTGCATACGATCCATTAGCACCGAGCCAACCATTCCACGCCAACCGATAAAACCAACGTTTTGCATAAAATTTTCCTTATAAGTAATGTTGTGTTGAAAATAAAATCTGAGTGAATTATGCACAGAAAAAAGGGTTAAAAGAAATAACCATTCGGCTTTAATTCACAGGAAATTAATTACGTTAAACCGTGCAAAAAAACGTACAAGATAGCGTAAACAAAAGCAAGCGTTTTTCTAAAAAAGTTGCGAATAATTGATCTTTCAACAAAGAATTTTTAATTTCACTGACCACTCGTTGAAAAAATCCGAAAGATGCAGGAAAGGAAAAGAAAAATCCCCTTTGTCATAGAGCAAAGGGGATTAAAAGAAAGCGCAAAGAAAACGTAAAGATTAGCTGTATTTTTTCGCCGATAACCAAGCTGCGGTGTAGCCCACCAGCGCGCACATTGCGAGTAGAAAGAGCAACTCACCGATCATTATGCCGTGTAGCTCAAAGTTTACGGCGAAAATGTCTGTTACATATTTCACCGCACTGGTGAAATAACCAATCACAATGGCACTGAAAATGCAGGCAAATAATCCGCCCAGCACAGCATAAATTATTCCTGTATAAAGGAAAGGACGTAGGATAAATTGATCCGTTGCACCAAGCAATTTCATTACTTCAATATTGGCTTTGTTGCTGTACACATCAGAACGAATACTGTTGCCAATCACAAGGAAAACAGAAATGGTCATCAAAATGGTGCAAACCACTGCGATATGGGCGATAAGCCACGAAAGTGCGGTGAGTTTTTCCATTAAATTATTGTCTAAACGCACTTCTTGCACGCCTTTAATTTTGGCGAGATTTTCCCGCAGTTCATTGCGTTTTTGACTTTCGTTGTAGTCCTTGGCAGGTTTAATAATCACCACCGCAGGCAATGGATTATCATCTAAAATATCCAAGCCCTCAGTGAAGCCAGACCAATTTTTGAACTCATTAAGGCTCTCTTGGCGAGAAACATAATTCAGGCTTTCCACTCCTGCTTGTTGGCGAATTTTTTCCACCACTAAATTGGCATCAGCTTCTGTAAGATTTTTATGCAAATAAACCGTTAGTTCACTTTCAGGATAAAACTGCGTGGTGGCCTGATGAATATTTTTCCACAATAAATAGCTCACCGTTGGCACAGTCAGCGAAACGGCAATAACAATAATGGTTAATAAGGTCGCATATTTTTCTAATTAGATCTGCCAGCACGGCTCTTAGCACATAATGGGTTTGTACCCACCAAGAAGCATTGATTGGACGAGAACTCATTGGGCTTTCCTTAGGGTTCGTTAATAATTCATTGTACATTTGAGCTGATGGCTATTTTTTGTGAGAACAAGGCGAACGCGCGGACGTTTAGTTAGGCTAAACGAACCACATTCAACATTGCTATCACGCAAAATAGCCTCAGCCCTTCGGGTTAGGTTTAAAATTAGCACACTCTTTGTTACCGTTCTCACCAAGAGAACCACTCTTAGTTTTGAAAGGCGCCACGATTGCGCTAATTTTAAACGATAACTCAAATGCACAATGAATTATCAACAAGCCCTAACGTAAATGGCCTTGTTCTAAAATTAAACAAGGTTTTGGTTTTGTTGAACAATATTAATATCGTGCGTGGCAATTAACACAGTCATTCCAAGACGATTAAACTCTTCAAATAAATTAAAAATATCCAGCGAAAGGGCGTTATCTAAGTTCCCTGTTGGCTCATCAGCGAGCAATAATTGTGGTTTATGCACAATGGCGCGGGCAATATCGACACGTTGTTGTTCACCACCCGATAAATGGATTGGTAAGTGATTAGCACGATCACGCAAGCCAACGCGATCTAACGCCGCTAAGGCTCGGCTTTGTGCTTCTTTTGGGTGAATCCCCGCAATGATAAGCGGCAACGCCACATTATCCACAATACAACGATCGGCAAGCAGACGATAATCTTGATGCACCATACCAATTTGGCGGCGTAAGAAGGGCAATTCGTGTTTAGACAGGCGTGTAATATCGTGTCCGTTAAACCAAATTTGCCCGCCATTGGCACGCTCCATACCCATAATAAGTTTCAATAGGGTACTTTTCCCCGCGCCAGAATGCCCGAGAACATAGCTCATACTCCCAACCGGAAGATGAAAGTTTAATCCCTGCAAGGCTGGCTTGCCACCTAAATAAGCCTTGCTGACGTTTTCAAAGCGTATCATCGTTGTTATCTCTTTTCTTTTTATGTTAAGCGAATGATTATAACGGATATTCTTATTTTTTGAGCAGAAATTTATGGGTTAAATGTAAGGAATTGTCAATCCAGAAAAAAAATGATGAGCATAACCAAACAACTCATCATTTTTACCGATTAATCCAAGGCTTTGCCTTTCAATTCTGGAATTAAGAAAATGGTGGCGATCATATCGATTACATAAATCAGCGCAAGGAACGCAATCGCGGTGGAAAACGAATAACTTGCCACCACAGCACCGACGACCACAGGGCCGAAACCACCAACCGCACGCCCGATATTAAATAGCACATTTTGTGCAGTTGCTCGGGCTTGAGTTGGGTAGGCTTCTGCCATTAATGCACCGTAGCCGCCCATCATTCCATTTACGAACATTCCGAGAAAGGCTCCTGCAATCAGCATTGCGTTTGGATCAGTCAGTTGTGAGTAGGTAATCACGCTGATCACTGCGCCAAGTTGGAAAAGCAGAAAACTTGGTTTGCGTCCGATTTTGTCCGCAAGGCGACCAAAAATCCAGATGCCGCTCATCATTCCGCATACGGTTACCGCCGTCCAAACGCCAGATTTGGTTAAGCTAAAGCCAAGCTGTTTAGATAGGAAATTAGGCAACCAGATCATTATGCCGTAATAACCAAAATTCTGTACGGAAGTCAGAACCACCACTCCTAGACTAACTTTGGCGGTTTGTTTATCTTTCACTAATAATTGGAAAGATTGGCGGAATGCCTGCCATTTTGATTGTGTCGTGGCGGAAAGTGCGGTCTGTTTTTCGGTAAAAACGTCAGGTTCGTGTAATTTCGCTCGCAAATACCACGCCACAAAAGCAGGGAAAATGCCCACAATAAACATTCCGCGCCAGCCAATGATTGGCAATAATAATGGTGTAAGCAATACTGCACCTAGCACGCCCACTTGCCAGCCTAATGCCACATAAGAAGCGGCTTTTGCACGATGGCGAGCAGGCCAAGCTTCCGCCGCTAATGCCATTCCAATACCAAATTCACCGCCTAAGCCAATGCCGGCAATAGTTCGGTAAATTAATAAATCCCAATAACCTTGTGCGAGCGCACATAAGCCGGTAAACACGGCAAATAGCACGATTGTCCAAGTTAATACTCGCACACGGCCATAACGATCGCTTAATGCGCCGAAAATAATGCCACCCGCCACTGCGCCGATTAATGTCCAAGTAACCAAGGAGCCTGCTTGTGCGCTTGAGAGCGCTAAATCTGCAGAAATTGCGCTGAGCATAAAGCCGAGAATGAGTAAGTCGAAGCCGTCCATTGCATAGCCCACGGCAGAGCCGATCAAGGCTTTCCAGCCATAATCATTTACTTTGTTGTTCATAGATGTCCTTTTGCTACTCACGGGTAGCCTTTAAAGTGTTAAGAAAGGAAGTTTGCTAAAAGTGTGCCTTAAAAAGCGCACATAGTGTAGTTAATTTGGCAGTCGTAAGCAAATAAAAAAACAGCCTTGCAAATCATTACAAGGCTGTTTGAAAGATTATTCCACCGTTACCGCTTTCGCAAGGTTACGCGGTTGATCCACGTCTGTTCCTTTGATTAAGGCGATATGGTAAGAAAGCAATTGTAACGGCACAGTGTAGAAAATTGGTGCGGTTACTTCGTCCACTTTTGGTAACACGATGGTTTTAAAGCCTTCACCATCGCTAAAACCTGCATCGTGATCAGCAAAGATATAAAGCTGACCGCCACGGGCGCGCACTTCTTCAATGTTTGACTTCACTTTTTCAAGTAAATCATTTTCTGGTGCAACCACAATCACCGGCATATCGCTATCAATTAAAGCCAGTGGGCCGTGTTTTAATTCTCCAGCTGCATAGGCTTCTGCGTGAATGTAGGAAATTTCTTTCAATTTCAAGGCAGATTCCATTGCGATTGGGTAAAACTCGCCACGTCCTAAGAATAGGGTGTGGTGTTTATCAGCAAAATCTTCAGATAATTTTTCAATTTGTTTATCGTAAACTAATGCGCTTTCAATTTGCGCTGGCAAACGTTGTAAAGTCTGTACAATGTGATGTTCTTGCTCTTCGCTCACTGTGCCTTTTAAGCGTCCGATTGCCGCATTTAATAATAATAAACAGGTTAATTGAGTGGTGAAGGCTTTGGTTGATGCCACGCCAATTTCCACGCCCGCACGGGTCATAAAGGCGAAATCTGATTCACGCACTAAAGAAGAACTTGCCACGTTACAGATTGTCATTGCCGTCATATAGCCTGATTCTTTGGCTAAGCGTAATGCGGCCAAGGTATCTGCGGTTTCACCCGATTGAGAAAGGGTGATAAGCAGGCTATTTGGGCGAGTAACGAATTTGCGATAGCGGAATTCTGACGCAATTTCCACATCACAGCTTACGCCTGCAATGGATTCAAACCAATAGCGAGCCACCATTCCTGCGTTGTATGAGGTTCCGCACGCCACAATTTGAACGTGTTCCACTTTTTTTCAAGATTTCTGCTGCATTAGGGCCAATGGCATCAATATTGACTTTACCATTAACGATACGGCCATCTAAGGTGTTCATAATCGCAACAGGCTGTTCAAAAATTTCTTTTTGCATATAGTGGCGATATTGCCCTTTGTCTGCTGCATCGGCTTCAAAATGCCCTTCGTGCATTTCTCGTTCAACAGCATTGCCTTGCGCATCAAAAATTTGTACATCACGGCGAGAAATTTCCGCCACATCGCCTTCTTCTAAATAAATGAAACGGCGTGTTACGCTTAATAACGCTAAAGGATCGGAAGCAAGGAAGTTTTCCCCCACGCCTAAACCGATAACCAATGGGCTGCCAGAACGTGCTACGATTAAATGCTCAGGTTCATCTTGGTGCATTACCACTGTGCCATACGCCCCTCGCAACTGAGCCACGGTTTTTTGCACCGCTTCTAATAATGAGCTAGCTGTGCGGTACTCCCACTCTACTAAGTGGGCGATCACTTCGGTGTCGGTTTGCGAAAGGAATTCATAACCGCGTTTTTGTAATTCTTCACGCAATTCTTCATAGTTTTCGATAATCCCATTATGTACCACCGCAATTTTGCCAGAACGATGTGGGTGAGCGTTGGCTTCTGATGGCTCGCCGTGGGTTGCCCAACGGGTGTGAGCGATGCCTGTTCCCCCTAAAATTGGATGGGCTTCAAGGGCTTCATCTAAGGCTTTTACTTTACCTACACGGCGTACGATTTGCATATGATGATTTGCATCTAGCACCGCGATACCCGCTGAATCATAACCACGGTATTCTAAACGATGTAAGCCATTGACTAAAATTTCTGCTACATCACGTTGTGCTACTGCACCCACAATTCCACACATAAAATGTCCTCTCTGGTTAGAAAATAAAAAAGTTGAAAAATTTACACCGCACTTGCGCAGATCACTTCCACGCCTTGTGCTTCAATTTGTTGTTTAATTTCAGCGGCGAGCAAATCGTCCGTGACTAACACATCAATTTGCTGCCAAGTTAATTCGATATTTGGCATTTTTCTGCCGATTTTTTGTGATTCCACCATCACAATCACTTCACGGGAAACTTCCGCCATTACACGGCTTAAATCCACTAATTCATTAAAGGTGGTCGTGCCACGCTCTAAATCAATGCCATCCGCACCAATAAAGAGCTGATCAAAATTGTATGAACGCAACACTTGCGCCGCCACTTGCCCTTGGAAAGATTCAGAACGCGTGTCCCAAGTTCCCCCTGTCATCAACAGCGTTGGCTCATTTTCTAAAGCACGCAGTTGAGTGGCTACGGAAAGGGAGTTCGTCATCACCACTAAGCCTTGCTTTTTATTGAGCTGATTGATCAATGCCGCAGTGGTGCTACCGCTATCAATAATAATGCGATTATGATCCGCAATGCGTTCCGCCGCTTTTTTAGCAATCGCTAACTTTCGTTTTGAAAGATGTTCATCTTGACTTTCATCAAGTAACTCTTGCGGCATTAAAATCGCCCCACCATAGCGGCGTACCAACACACCATTGGCTTCAAGTGCGGTCAAATCTTTGCGAATTGTTACCTCTGAAGTTTCAAATAGCTGCACAAGCTGTTCCACACTCACTTCGCCTTGGCTTTGTAATAATTGCACAATGCGATGACGGCGTTGTTGCGTATTTCTAGGCTGAATGTTTCGTTTCATAATCTTAAATTAGATCTAAATTTCGGTTCGGAATATTATAGAAAGAAAAGGGAAATGTAAATAGAAAATTCGTTAAGGAAAACAAAACAACTGTTTTTCTAAATCGTATAAACAAAAAACCCTGCATTATGCAGGGTTAGAAAAATAAGGGCAATTAATTATTTGATCGCGTCTTTTAATGCTTTACCAGCAACGAATGCAGGCACTTTAGATGCTGCAATTTGGATTTCTGCACCAGTTTGTGGATTACGACCTGTGCGCGCTTTACGCTCGTTCACTTTGAATGTACCAAAGCCGATTAATTGAACTGGCTGACCTGCTTTTAAGCTACCTGCGATAGCATCTAAAGTTGCTTCTAATGCAGCTTTAGCTTGTTTTTGTTTAACTCTGCTGCACTTGCAATTGCATCAATTAAATCCGTTTTGTTCATAAATTAGTACCTTCTCTATTTTGTGATTAAATTAACAGTGTTAGGATACGCCTAACTCAATAATAAATACTGTATGCACAGTGTGGTAAAGAATAAATCAACTTCTATATAAAGCAAAGCAATAAATAGCAAAAATGTAATCTAAATCACATTATTGGCTAATTTCTATACCAATATTTGAGATTCCTTCTGCGCGAATTTCATTTTTAAGCGCTAAAATCAAGGAAACATCGCGTTCTTCGCTCTCTCGCAGCGCACGGTAGATCTGCCATTGCACATCTAATTCTTGTTCAATTTCTTCACTTGCTTTGAGTTCTTGCTCGGATAATTCTCGGTCTAAATTGGTTTCTAATAATCCGATAACAGTTTGTAAAGAAATCAAACTCACTTGCACGGCGTGCTCTAAGGTTTCACCTGCAATTAGGCTATGCAATAATTCAGAAAGTGCCTCGCAGGCCTCAATCGCAGGTACAACGCCATAAAAATCATAATTATTCACATCAGGGATAATCGCCTCAAATTTTTCGAGCTGATTATCAAAATTGATGTGGGCATCTTTCACGGTTAAATATTCCCAGGTTAAATTCAGAATATTTTGATAAATTCGGCTTTGCGCGGGCTGTTCCGTAACTTGGCAAAAAAGCTGAAAATTCGGCAACATTCGCTCACACAGACACGCCATAAAAGTGAGATGTTGCCAACTGGTTAAATTTTCTAAGCGTTTATGAATAGGATTTCGCATTGTTTATCCTTATTTATGGTAAGGCTGAGAATATTGATGGATTGCGTCCACAAAAATTTTCGGGCTGATTTCTGGCACATCTTGATGAATACCGTGTCCGAGATTGAAAACGTGGCCGCTGCCTTCGCCAAAATCCGCTAAAATCGACCGCACTTCTTGTTCAATGCGCTCTGGTGAAGCATAAAGCACAGAAGGATCCATATTGCCTTGTAGCGCCACTTTATGCCCGATACGTTTTTTCATCTGCAAGATCCACTGTCCAATCCAAGCCCACTGCATCACAGCCTGTATTGGCGATATTTTCTAACCATAAGCCGCCACCTTTGGTAAAGAGGGTAACCGGCACTTTACGCCCTTCATTATGACGAATGAGATTTTCCACAATTTTCTGCATATATTGCAGCGAAAACTCAAGGTATTCACGATGAGCTAGCACACCGCCCCAAGTATCAAAAATCATCACTGATTGCGCACCCGCTTTAATTTGTGCATTGAGATAAAGGGCAACGGAATCCGCTAATTTATCGAGTAACAAATGCAAGGTTTGTGGATCGGTATAAAGCATTTTTTTGATTTTTGTGAAAGCTTTGCTACTGCCCCCTTCCACCATATAGGTGGCAAGCGTCCAAGGGCTGCCAGAAAAACCGATCAACGGCACTTCACCTTTGAGTTCACGGCGAATGGTGCGCACCGCATTCATCACATATTGCAATTCTTGTTCCGGATCGGGAATTGGCAAATTTTCCACCGCACTTTTATTTTCGATAGGGCGCGCAAATTTAGGCCCCTCGCCTGCGCCAAAGCTCAATCCTAGCCCCATTGCATCAGGAATGGTGAGAATATCAGAAAACAAAATGGCGGCATCTAAATCATAGCGGCGTAAAGGTTGTAGTGTCACTTCGCAAGCCAACTCTGCATTGCGACAAAGGGACATAAAATCCCCTGCTTGCGCACGCGTGGCTTTGTATTCTGGCAAATAACGCCCTGCTTGGCGCATCATCCAAACGGGGGTCATATCCACAGGTTCGCGCAGAAGCGCACGCAAATGACGATCATTTTTTAATTCAAACATCTTAAATTCCTTTATTTTTCTACCGCACTTTCATCATCGGCACAAAGTGCCAGTGTGGCATTAATTAATTTCAACGCAATAGTGCCTTGTGGCGGCAAATTTGGCAAGGGTTTATCATAATTAAACCATTGAGCATCTTGCAGTTCTGCTTCTTGTAAGCGAATTTCACCCGCCGCATAATCGGCTAAAAATCCTACCATTTGAGAATTGGGGAACGCCCAAGGCTGGCTGCCAAAATAACGAATATTTTTCACCTGAATCCCAGTTTCTTCAAACACTTCCCGTTGCACGGTTTGCTCAAAACTTTCCCCCACTTCCACAAATCCCGCCAACGTGGTGTACATTTTTTTCCTGTTGATGACGCTGATGATTGGCGAGCAAAATCTGCTTACCACGGCGAACTGCCACAATAATCGAAGGGCAAATCACGGGATAAGTGCGGTATCCACAGGCAGAATTTTTGCACTGCACAGCTAATTCTTCTTTTGTCATTGCCATTTTTGAACCGCACTTCCCACAAAAGCGATGGGTTTTCAGAAAATGATTAATCTCCACGCCACGATTGAGCAAATTAAATTGTGCTTCTGGCAAATGAAGCTGGCTACGCAATGAAGTATATTCTCGGCCATCTTCCTGCTCGGCAACAAGCCAAAGCGGCGCGCCATTCCAACGCCCAATTTCCATCGCCAAACGCCCCGTTAATTGAAAATCCTCCGCCTTTCCTTCGGGCAATTTTCCCTCGATAAGAAAAATATTCGATCCTTGGGTTAAAAGCCAAGCACCTTGTGTTGCTGGCTCAATAGGTCGCATTGAAAAACTCATAAAAATTTCACCGCACTTGTTTTGGTTGCTAGTTTAATCGCTTAAGGGGATTAATAGTTTAAGCTTATTAGGGTTTGGAGTATTTTACCGCTTTATCAATGAAAAACTATTAAAATTTACGTAAAAAAATAGTGCGTTTCCGCACTACTTTTACATATTAAATCGGTAAAACCTCTCTACCGAAATTTTCGTTAATCATTTCTGCTGCGGCGAGGTAGAAAGCGCTGAGTGCGGTGATTAGGCCTAGACAGCCGCCGATTTGTACTAAACCGTGATAGCCAAAACCATCACCGATTGCTAGTGCGTAGAAGGTTAATACTAAGAAAAAGAACACCACACGCAGGGCTTTGGGTTTGCTGAAAGAGGCGATGAACATCATTAGGGTGAATGTTCCCCACGCGGCTAAATAGCAGCCTAAAAATGCAGGGCTGGCTGTTGGCATAAATTGTACGAACAATGCCCAAGACCACCAAAATGAGCCGTAGCTGATAAAGGCAGTGAAACCAAAGGTGTTGCCTTTGCGGTATTCCATAATGCCTGCGATTAATTGTGCCGTTCCACCAAACGCGAATGCCATTGCAAGCACAATAGAAATACCGTCTTGTTTATCAAAAATGCCTGCGTTAATTAAACTTAATAGCCAAGTAGTTAAAGCAAAACCACATAACCCTAATGGGCCTGGGTTTGCCAATTTTTCTGTTGTTTGAGTTGTCATTTGTTTTCCTAGTTTGTTAATAAAATCAAAGGGCGGATTATGCTTGATATTGCTTTGAAAATAAAGCAATTTTGTAGAAATGAAGCAGAAAAGTTTGGCTAAGATAATTTTTAAGTGCGGTGGAAAATTTATGAATTTTTCACCGCACTTTATGTGCTTTGTTAAACATACAAAACGTTATGTAGTACCAAAGTACAGCCAATATCTTCTGTTCTATCCATTATTAAAATCGGTTTATTTGCTAAGTGCGGTAGAAAATTTACGAATTTTTGACCGCACTTATTTTATTCGTGCAAATAAAAAAGCCCGACACAATGTTCGGGCTTTTGGTTGCTTGTTAGCGATTATTCTGCATCTTCCGCCATATTTAACATTTCAGCAAGACTTGCGGTTGCATCGTCTGCGGTAAATGTAAATTCTGATGCAATTTCTTCATCAGAGATGGTTGATGCTTTGGTTGGCTGTTCAGGTTCAATGATACCTGCTGCACGGTTTTTCTGGCGTTGTTGGTGATACGCAAAACCTGTACCTGCTGGGATCAAACGACCAACGATAACGTTCTCTTTCAAGCCACGCAATTCATCGCGTTTACCTGCCACGGCTGCCTCTGTAAGCACACGAGTGGTTTCTTGGAATGAGGCCGCTGAGATAAAGGATTCTGTCGCCAATGAAGCTTTGGTGATACCCAATAACTCACGTTCAAACTCAACCAATGGTTTACCTTCTGCTTCACGTTTTTGGTTAACCATTTTCACACGTGCTACTTCCACTTGCTCACCCTCTAAGAATTCAGAGTCATGCGCTTTAGTGATGATGGCTTTACGCAACATTTGGCGAACGATCACTTCGATATGTTTATCGTTAATTTTTACCCCTTGCAAGCGGTAAACTTCTTGCACTTCGTTTACGATGTAATCCGTAACGGCGTGTACACCGCGCAAGCGTAGAATATCATGTGGCGTTTCTGCACCATCAGAAATAAGATCCCCACGTTCTACCATTTCGCCTTCAAATACGTTGAGCTGACGCCATTTTGGAATCATTTCTTCGTACACTTCACCCTCAGTTGGTGTGATGAGTAAGCGGCGTTTACCTTTGGTTTCTTTACCGAAGGAAACAATACCCGAAATTTCTGCGAGGATTGCAGGCTCTTTCGGTTTACGCGCTTCAAAGAGATCCGCTACGCGTGGAAGACCACCGGTAATATCTTTTGTTCCCGCTGATTCTTGTGGAATACGCGCAAGAGAATCCCCCACGTGAACTTCCGCACCATCTTCAAGAGTAACAATCGCTTTACCTGGCAAGGTGTACTGTGCTGGTATATCTGAACCTGCAACAAGAATGTCGTTGCCTTGCGCATCAACAAGTTTAATGGTTGGACGTAAATCCTTACCTGCTGTTGCACGTTCACCCACATCTTGTACTACGATTGAAGATAAACCAGTTAATTCATCAGTTTGACGAGTTACAGTTACACCGTCAGTAATATCTACGAATTTCACGAAACCTGATACTTCAGAAACCACTGGCATTGTATGTGGATCCCAGTTCGCTACGATTTCGCCTGCGTTCACTTCATCGCCATCTGCTTTGTTTAACACTGCACCGTAAGGCACTTTATAATGCTCTTTGGTACGACCAAATGCGTCAATAATGGTTAATTCCGTGTTACGCGAAGTTAAGACCAATTTGCCTTCTTTGTTCGTTACGAATTTCACGTTGGCTAAACGTAACGTACCGTTATTCTTAACTTGAATGCTTGATTCTTTCGCTGCCGCAGATGCCGCACCACCGATATGGAACGTACGCATCGTTAGCTGTGTACCCGGCTCACCGATTGATTGCGCAGCGATAACACCCACGGCTTCACCTTGGTTGATAAGGTGTCCGCGTGCAAGATCGCGTCCGTAACATTTCGCACACACACCAAAGTTGGTATCACAGGTTACAACAGAGCGTACCTTGATGCTATCTACGGAATTTTCATCAATCAGATCACAAAGTTTTTCATCTAATAAGGTATTACGCGGAATTAAAACTTCATCTGTACCCGGTTTTAAGATGTCTTCTGCCGCCACACGACCTAATACACGATCACGCAGAGGTTCTTTTACATCTCCCCCTTCGATTAATGGGGTCATTACGATACCTTCGTAAGTGCCACAGTCATCTTCGATGATCACTAAATCTTGTGCCACATCTACTAAACGACGGGTTAAGTAACCTGAGTTCGCCGTTTTTAATGCCGTATCGGCCAAACCTTTACGCGCACCGTGGGTTGAAATAAAGTACTGAAGTACGTTCAAGCCTTCACGGAAGTTTGCGGTAATTGGTGTTTCGATAATTGAGCCATCTGGACGCGCCATCAAACCACGCATACCTGCAAGCTGACGAATCTGTGCAGCAGAACCACGCGCTCCAGAATCTGCCATCATAAAGATGCTGTTAAATGAAGCTTGTTTTTCTAGCTCGCCTTCACGGTTTACCACTTCTTCTTGAGAAAGGTTTTCCATCATCGCTTTGGCTACGCGCTCATTCGCCGCCGCCCAAATATCGATTACTTTGTTATAACGCTCACCTGCTGTTACCAAACCTGATTGGAATTGCTCTTGGATTTCTGCAACTTCTTGTTCTGCGGCTGAAATAATTTCGTATTTCTTCGCTGGGATCACCATATCGTCAATCCCTACTGATGAACCAGAACGTGCTGCGTAAGCAAAACCGGTGTACATAATTTGGTCAGCAAACAATACGCTCGCTTTCAATCCTAAACGGCGATAGCTTTCGTTAATTAATTTTGAAATCGCTTTTTTGCCTAAGGTTTGGTTGAACAAGCTAAATGGCATACCTTTTGGTGCGATCATCCATAAAATGGCACGACCAATTGTGGTGTCCACAAGGCTGGTTTGCGGTACAAATTCGTTAGAAGCATCTTTCACATATTCTGTGATACGCACTTTCACACGAGAATGTAATTCCGCTTGACCTGTACGATAAGCTTTCTCCGCTTCGCGTGGATCTTGCAATAACATTCCTTCGCCTTTACCGTTCACTTTATCACGGGTCATATAGTAAAGACCTAATACAACGTCCTGTGATGGTACGATAATCGGCTCACCATTTGCTGGTGAAAGAATGTTGTTGGTTGACATCATTAAGGCACGCGCTTCAAGCTGTGCTTCAAGGGTTAATGGCACGTGAACCGCCATTTGGTCACCATCGAAGTCCGCGTTGAACGCCGCACACACTAATGGGTGTAATTGAATCGCTTTACCTTCAATTAAGATCGGCTCAAAGGCTTGAATACCCAAACGGTGCAAAGTTGGCGCACGGTTCAATAGGATTGGGTGTTCGCGAATTACTTCTGCCAAAATATCCCATACGATTGCGTCTTCACGCTCAACCATTTTCTTCGCTGCTTTGATTGTGGTTGCAAAGCCACGGCTTTCTAATTTGGCATAAATAAATGGACGGAATAATTCCAACGCCATTTTTTTCGGTAAACC
>NZ_PQVI01000004.1 GCF_002921145.1 Avibacterium endocarditidis | reverse complement strand
TGTTTAGCAGAAATTACACATTAAACGGAAGTGCATTACATCGCCATCTTGCACGATATAATCTTTTCCTTCTAAACGCCATTTGCCTGCTTCTTTTGCGCCGTTTTCGCCTTTGTATTGAATGAAATCATCATAAGAAATCACTTCAGCGCGGATAAAGCCTTTTTCAAAATCCGTATGAATAACGGCAGCGGCTTTTGGTGCGGTTGCGCCTACGGAAACTGTCCACGCACGCACTTCTTTCACCCCTGCGGTAAAATAGGTTTGCAAATTGAGTAAGGCGTAACCCGCACGAATTACACGGTTTAAGCCCGGTTCTTCAATGCCAAGATCTTGCAAAAATTCCACTTTTTCTTCATCGTCAAGTTCTGCGATTTCCGATTCAATCGCCGCACACACAGGCACAACCACCGCTCCCTCTTTGGCTGCGATCTCACGCACGCGGTCAAGATAAGGGTTATTTTCAAAACCGTCTTCGTTTACGTTAGCGATATACATTGTCGGTTTTAAGGTCAAGAAGTTATAGCTTTTAATGGCGTGTAATTCGTCTTTGTCTAAATCTACTGAGCGAATCATTCCCGCATTTTCTAACACGGGCAGAATTTTTTCCATTACGCTTAATTCAAATTTCGCTTCTTTATCGCCACCTTTAGCGCGTTTTTGTAAGCGTTGAATGGCACGCTCACAGCTATCTAAATCAGCCAGTGCAAGCTCGGTGTTGATGGTATCGATGTCTTCAGCAGGATCGATTTTCCCTGCAACGTGAACGATGTCATCATTTTCAAAACAACGCACAACGTGGCCGATGGCGTCCGTTTCACGAATATTCGCAAGGAATTTGTTGCCCAACCCCTCCCCTTTGCTTGCACCAGCTACAAGGCCTGCAATATCCACAAATTCCATTGTGGTTGGCAATACACGCTCAGGTTTAACGATTTCCGCTAATGCATCTAAACGCGGATCTGGCATTGGCACAACGCCGGTGTTTGGTTCGATGGTACAGAACGGATAGTTTGCCGCTTCAATACCTGCTTTTGTTAATGCGTTAAAAAGGGTGGATTTACCCACGTTTGGTAAGCCCACGATACCACATTTGAATCCCATAATGTTTCCTTAATTGTGTTATGTTAAAGCGTTAAGTATTTTGCGCTTTAAAGCTATTGAGTCGATTTGTTGCTTTTGTAATGCCTTCTTTGATGAGAATTTCCACGCACGCAGCGGCTTCATCTAAGGCTTTGTCAATCAGTTGCCAATCGCTTGGCGAAGGTTTGCCTAGCACATAGGCAGAAACCAGATTTTTATCACCGGGGTGTCCAATGCCTACACGCAGACGGTAGAAATTTTTATATTACCCAGTTGAGCAATGCTATCACGCAAACCGTTATGTCCACCGTGTCCGCCCCCCTTGCTTAATTTTGGCAACGCCGGGAGGGAGATCAAGCTCATCGTGAATAATCAGAATTTCTTCAGGTTTAATGCGGTAAAAATTGGCTAATGCACTCACCGCTTTACCGCTTAAATTCATAAAGGTGGTAGGAACGAGAAAACGAATTTCTTCGCCAAAAATCACCGCTCTTGCCGTTTTACCGAAAAATTTACTTTCTTCTTTCAGCTGAAAATTAAATTGACGAGCAAGGCGATCAATCACCCATTCCCCTGCATTATGGCGCGTATCGGCATATTTATCGCCGGGGTTAGCCAGCCCAACAATGAGTTTAATTTCTGACATACTTTCTTTAACTGGACAAAAAATAGTGGGCTATTGTAGCGAAAAAACAGCTACAACGCCAACACCAATACACCGCTCAAAATTAAAATTGATCCGATGATGAGTTTTAAGCTGATTGGTTCGCCTAATAGCACTACGCCTAGCACAATGGCGATGACGACACTCAGTTTATCAATCGGGGCAACCCAAGAGGCAGGGGCAAGTTGCAGGGCGCGGTAGTAACAGAGCCAAGAAAGCCCAGTAGCAACGCCAGATAATAGCAGGAAAATAAAGGGTTTGGTGGCGATATGTTGGGGCAGTTGCCATTCGTTGCGCAGAGTAATAATGCCGCCTGCAACCACAAGTACCACAATGGTGCGGATAAATGTCGCAAGGTTGCTGTTAATGCCTTCCACACCGAGCTTGCCGAAAATGGCGGTTAGCCCTGCGAAAAATGCTGAACCAATGGCGAAAATGACCCAATTCATCGATTTTCCTTATTTTTTCGTGTGTTTATCACCGCACTTTTGTTTGATATTCGCTATAATAGCAAAGTTTTTTTAGAGAAAAATACTAAGTATAAATAAAATGCCAAGTGTTAATCAAAGTGCCTTAGTGCCTTACAGTGCCAAACAAATGTATGATTTGGTGAATAATTATGAACGCTATCCTGAGTTTGTGCCGGGCTGTGTGGAAAGCCGAACCCTAAGCCGTCAGCAAAATCAGCTTACGGCAGAATTGGTGATCAGCAAAGCAGGCATTCGCCAGCGTTTTACCACGCAAAATACCATGGTGGAAAATCAGCGTATTCAAATGCAATTGGTGGAAGGGCCTTTCAAGTTTTTGCAAGGGGAATGGCAATTTACGGAAATTGATGAGCAGTGCTGTAAAATTGCCTTAAAACTGGATTTTGAATTTTCTAATCCGATTATTGCAATGGCATTCGGGCAGATTTTTACCCATCTTACCAGCAAAATGATCGATTCGTTTAAGCAACGCGCTAAGGAGGTTTACGCCTAATGTCTAAATTAAAAATTGAAATTGCTTATTGCCTTGCCTGATCGTTATTTTTTGAAAACCTTGCATATGGAGCAAGGCACAACAGTGCAAACAGCGATTTTGCAATCGGGCATTTTGCATCAATTTAGTGAAATTGATTTGCGCGAAAATAAAATTGGCATTTTCAGCCGCCCTGCGAAGCTCACCGATGTGCTAGAAAATGGCGATCGCATTGAGATTTATCGCCCGTTATTGGCTGATCCTAAAGAGATCCGCCGTAAGCGTGCGGCACAGCAGCTGCAAGAACAGCAAGCGCAAAAGCAAGCTGAAAAAGAAGCGAAAAAACGCGCAAAACAATTAGCCCAAGATCAACAATCTGTATCCCAATTGGCAACACCATCTTCAACTCAAGAGGAACAAGGCGATGATTAAATTTTGTTTACCTGATCACATTAGCCCAGAACAATTTTTGACAGAATATTGGCAAAAGAAACCCTTATTAATTCGCAATGGTCTGCCACAAATTGTGGGGCAGTTTGAGCCAGAAGATATTATTGAATTGGCACAAGGCGAAGAGGTTACCGCACGCTTAATTAAGCAAAACAGCGATGAAAATTGGGAACTCAACGTTAGCCCGCTGGCAGAGGAAGATTTTGCTGATGTGCCAACACAATGGACGGTGCTGGTGCAAAATATGGAACAATGGTTGCCAGAATTAGGTCAGCTTTGGAACGCCTTTGGCTTTATTCCGCAATGGCAACGGGACGATATTATGGTGTCTTACGCGCCGCAAGGTGGCTCAGTAGGGCGACATTATGATGAATATGACGTGTTCCTTGTGCAAGGCTACGGACACCGCCGTTGGCAACTTGGCAAATGGTGCGATCCAACCACCGAGTTCAAACCGAACCAGCCGATCCGTATTTTTGATGATATGGGCGAATTGGTGCTTGATGAAGTACTTGCACCCGGTGATGTGCTTTATGTACCTTCGCGTTTATCCCATTATGGCGTGGCGCAAGATGATTGTCTAACGTTCTCTTTCGGCTTGCGTTATCCTAATTTGGCGGATATTTTTGAAAATGTGGGCAAAGCCTTTAATCAACCGAATTTAGAATTGGATCTAAGCGAATTTTTAATTCCACTGCGCCTTAGCCCAGATCTTCAACCCACAGGTTTATTGGCACAGCAAAATATCGCTACCATTAAACAACAATTTCTTGCCAGCCTTGCCGAAAGCCCGCAATTTGACGCTTTATTTAAACAAGCCTTAGCAAGCACAGTAAGTAGCAGACGTTACGAATTATTGCCAACGGAAGGGGAGTACGATCCTGACGAAGTGCGGTCGCTTTTGGAGGAAGATTGTTTGCTCTCACAAGATAATAATTGCAAATTGCTTTACACCGAGCAGCCGCTGCGTATTTATGCCAATGGCGAATGGCTAGATGAACTCAATCCCCTTGAAGCACAAATTTTAAAACGTTTAGCAGATGGCGAAAGCCTTGGCTTAGGCGATTTGCAAGCCTTAATGCTTGACGTGCAAGATAAAGAAAGCGTAATGGAATTATTGTTAGACAGCCTATGCAACTGGCTTGATGATGGCTGGGTATTGTTGGATTAAAAATGGAAAATAGTGCGATTTATTCCGTTTCACAGCTCAATCAGCAGGCTCGCCAATTATTGGAGGGGCAGCTTGGGCTAGTGTGGCTCACGGGGGAAATTTCCAATTTCACCCAACCTGTTTCGGGGCATTGGTATCTCACCTTGAAAGATGAAAATGCCCAAGTGCGTTGCGCAATGTTCCGAATGAAAAATCTGCGTGTGCCGTTTCGTCCGCAAAATGGAATGCAAGTGTTGGTGCGTGCCAGTGTGAGTTTATACGAGCCGCGCGGTGATTATCAGCTGATTATCGACAGTATGCACCCTGCTGGTGAGGGCTTGTTGCAACAGCAATTTGAAGCCTTAAAAATGAAATTGGCTGCGGAAGGATTGTTTGCGCAAAATCTGAAAAAAAATCTACCGCACTTTAGCCGCAAAGTGGGCGTGATAACTTCACCAACAGGGGCGGCGTTGCAAGATATTTTGCATATTTTACAGAGGCGCGATCCTAGCCTGAACGTGGTGATTTATCCCACCGCCGTGCAAGGCAAAGAAGCCACTGATGAAATTGTACAAATGATCGAACTAGCCAACCGCCGTCAAGAAGTGGACGTGCTTATTGTGGGACGCGGTGGCGGTTCGCTAGAAGATTTATGGTGTTTCAATGAAGAGGCGGTGGCGCGCGCGATTTTTAATTCCGTGATCCCTGTGATCAGCGCGGTGGGACACGAAACCGATGTTACCATTGCCGATTTTGTGGCCGATGTGCGTGCGCCCACGCCCTCTGCGGCGGCAGAATTAGTAAGCCGTGATCAGCAAGAATTATTGCAACAGCTTAACTATAAACGTCAGCGTTTAGAAATGGCGTTAGATCGTCTATTTAATGAAAAAAGCCAAGCCTTAAATCAGCTTGTGTGGCGTTTGCAAAATCGTCATCCACAAATTCAACTTAATCAACAAAAAGCCCAGCTAGAACAGCTTGCTTACCGCTTGCAATTTGCAATGCAACGGACAGTGGAAAAATCGCAACAGCAAATTGCCGTACAGCACCAGCGTTTGCATTTGGCTATGGAACGCAACCTTTCCGCGAAACAACAAGGATTACAGCAACTTAGCCAACGCTTGCAAAATCGCCACCCACAAAAACAGCTTAATCAGCAAAAAGCCCAGATCCAACAGCTAGGCTATGGTTTAAGGCTCGCAATGCAGCATTATTTGGCAAAAAAACAGCAAAATTTCACCGCACTTAATGAGTGGCTGAATAATAATCCGCTGCCTTATCGCTTACAAAAACAAGCGCAACATTTGCAACAATTACAAGTGCGGTTAGATTTTAGCGCAGAAAACTGCTGACAAATAAACAAGGGCGTTTTGCCACCTTGTGCCAACGCTTGGACGGATTAAGCCCGCTAAAAATTCTTTCCCGTGGTTATTCCATTTCTGAAAATGAACAAGGCATTGCAATTACTGATACTCATCAAGTGCAAGTGGGAGAGCGGGTGAAAACACAGCTAATGAATGGCGTGATTTATAGCCGTGTTGAGCAAATCGAAAACAAATCATCACTGAAAAATAAGGATTCTGAGAATTTTTCTTGATGGGGAAGAAAAGCTATTTTGGTGGTTTTCGCAGAGGGGTAAACCTGTGCGCAGTATAAGTATAATTGGTGAAAAAACGTCGTGTTTGGCTTTTTGAGCGAAATAACAAGGTTTATACCGTTGCGATGCTGATTCCCGAGTGTCAATGATCCACAAAACACGATGAAGGTTGTTTACATAATCGTTCATAGTTCACTTCTAAACAAAATGACTTATTGTATATGGGGTGATTAGCAATAAATTTCAAGCTAATTTGACACTTGATTTATGGTTTTTGGTAAAACGCAATTTTCTCTGATAGTATTTTTTATCATCTTAAAGAACATTCCATAGTGTATTTATTGTATTGGAAACAAGACAATATTACGAAAAAACAAAAGGGAAGTCCCCCAAGGGATTTTTGGGGCTTTCCAAGAGGAAAGGGCTTATCCGAAAAGGTCAAAGGGTTAAATGGCCATTTTTTATTCGCTATATTTTTTGCTAGATACCTTAATATTTAGATCACTGACTTGCTAGCTTTCATTAAGCTTTCACCTGCTTCAATAAGTACTCCAAGCAGTGTTCGCTGCTACCATTGTATTTTGTATCGCCTGCATCACAGGGATATATTTAGCGCAATGGTGAAGCCTTTTTGCTCCATAGTATGTTTGTAATGAGTTTCGTATTTATCGTTTGCTGTAAGCACATCGACTTTTTAGATCCAATATTCACACTGCAATCCAGCGAAGAAACGGCACTTGCCTGTTGTTGGTAATAAATACGCCAAACACTATCTGCATGAGGAATAAAGGCAACCAGTTCATTAGCCAAGACTTGCGTCAGGTAATATGTCTCATCAAGCCACTTAGCCTCACCACTCCCTTTTATCTTACGAAGTTCTGTATTACCATAACGTAAGGCTCAATTTTATCCGTATAAACATGAGTTCAAGGCAGATAAAGTGCAGCGGGTGTTTTTCTTCCAATCCCTTCATGTGAAGGATAGTTGTTGTAGCCTTGACGAAATTTATTTAGCACGCTTTGCTATCAAGTCAAATGCAACTTGAGTAATATTCGCCTTTAAACTACTATACATCCACTCGTGCCGACCATTTTGTTCAGACGCACAGGCTTAAGCCGTTCAGGATAAATCCCTAAGTCAATCCCACCATTTAGATAAGCAACTTATGCCGCCTAGTGCAATGAAGCGGAAGGTGCACCGTTATCGGAGTGGATAACAAAATATTCTACAAACTGGCACCTTTCATCGCTTTCACAAACTGAGCCAGTTCGCTTAAGCATTTTGCGTGGTTGTCTAAATTGCGTTCGATGATTTTAACCGTGGCAGAGCCAGAAATAGCCCCCGCTGCACCTAGTTGTAAGGTTTCTTTAACCTGTGGAGGTTGGGCGATGCCGAAACCTTGTAGGATTGGTGGTGCTTGGTGGGCTTTAAGTTGTTCTACTAGCGTATCTAAATTCGCTGCGTGGCTTTGGTTTTCGGCACTGGTTACCCCTGCACGGGACACTAAATAAGTGTAGCCTTCGCTGTGTTGGGCAACGCCTTGAATGGTGGCATCATCGGCATTCGGTGGGCAGATGAAAACGGGTTGTACGCCGTGTTTTTGGGCTGCACGAATATAAGGCTCGGCGGTGAGTAGGGGAATATCTGCCACTAATACCGCATCCACGCCCACTTCCGCACAGCGTTGATAGAAATGATCTAGCCCTTGTGCATAAATCAAATTAGCACAGAGCAATAAGCTGATTGGAATTTCAGGATATTTTGACCGCACTTTAGCTAGCAAGGCAAAACTTTCCGCCGTGCTACAACCTGCGTTTAATGCACGGTTATTCGCTGCTTGGATCACGGGGCCGTCTAATAAGGGATCAGAAAAAGGGAAGCCTAATTCAAGTGCGTCTGCGCCGTTATCCACAAGGGTACAGATAATTTCAAATGAGCGATCGAAATCAGGATCGCAGAGGGTTACAAATGGCACGAATGCCCCTTGCTGTTTGGTGTTAAGTTGGGCGAATAAGGTTTCAAAACGGCTCATTAGATTTTCCCTTTCCGTTAAAATTTGTCCACAGTGAAAATATCTTTATCACCGCGTCCCGATAAATTCACGACAATGAGTTGTTCTTTTTCTGGATTTTGTTGGATTAATTTCAACGCATAGGCTAAGGCGTGCGAGCTTTCCAACGCGGGGATAATGCCCTCGTGCTTCGCCAGTGCTTGGAATGCGTCAAGGGCTTCATCATCGGTAATGCTTTCATATTCCGCACGCCCGATAGCGTGCAAATGGGCGTGTTGTGGCCCTACGGAAGGAAAATCTAAGCCCGCTGAGATGCTGTAGGATTCTTCGATTTGCCCATCTTCTGTTTGCATAATTGGCGATTTCATTCCGAAATAAATCCCCACTTTGCCGTGGCGAAGTGGCGCACCGTGCTGCCCTGTGGCAATGCCTTTGCCCGCTGGCTCAATGCCGATTAAACGCACATTCGCCTCATCAATAAAATCTGCAAACATTCCGATAGCATTTGAGCCACCGCCCACCGCCGCGATAATCACATCAGGCAAACGTCCTTCTTTTTCCAAAATTTGACGTTTGGTTTCTTCCCCGATCATCTTTTGGAACTCACGCACGATAGTTGGGAAAGGGTGAGGCCCTGCCGCCGTGCCAAGTAAATAGTGAGTGGTATCATAATTAGCCGACCAATCCCGCATCGCCTCGCAACAAGCGTCTTTGAGCGAGCAAGATCCTTTCTCCACCGGCACGACTTCCGCCCCCATTAGACGCATACGGAACACGTTTGGCGATTGGCGTTCCACATCTTTTGCCCCCATATAAATCCGACAAGGCATATCCAACATTGCACAAGCAAGTGCGGTGGCAACCCCGTGCTGACCAGCCCCTGTTTCGGCGATAATGCGCGTTTTGCCCATTCGTTTAGCGAGCAAAATTTGCCCTAAAACTTGGTTGGTTTTGTGCGCACCGCCGTGTAATAAATCTTCCCGTTTTAGGTAAAGTTTGGTTTTTGTGCCTTTGGTAAGATTACGGCACAGCGTCAATGCCGTAGGGCGTCCTGCGTAGTTTTTCAGTAAATCTTGAAATTCTGCTTGAAATTCGGGATCGGCTTGTGCTTCCACAAAGGCTTGTTCCAGCTGTTTTAGCACTGGGACTAAAATTTCTGGCACATACATTCCGCCAAATTCGCCGAAATAAGGATTAAGTTGCGTTTCTGACATAATCGTTATTGTTCCTTTTACTTAATAATCTAAAATTTGTTTAAATAATTGCGCTAATTTAGTGGCATCTTTCACGCCTGCGCTGCTTTCTGCCCCTGAATTAATATCCAACCCTAAGCAATGTTGCGATAGGGCAAGGGCTAAATTTTCCTGATTAATGCCGCCAGCGAGCATTGCGTTATCTTTGATTTCAGCAGGAATGAGCGACCAATCAAAGGCTTGCCCCGTGCCGCCTTGTTGATGCGCGAGCTGGCTGTCTAACACATAGCGATCAACTTGAGAAATTGGCTCAATTTTCACCGCACTT
>NZ_PQVI01000039.1 GCF_002921145.1 Avibacterium endocarditidis | reverse complement strand
ACCATTATCACTTGCTCTTGAATAACCTACGGCAATAGCACCTTGTCCTTTATAAGTACCTGCTGCTGCTGCTACCATTGATTTACCAGGCATATAAACCTGCGGTAAACCAGCTGTCGCAGTTGCTCCTGCAATACCTGCACGAAGGTCTTTATTAAGTTTATTGATGTTATTGTTAATGTTACCAACAGCACCTTTTAACTGTCTTACATTCACAGCATCAGTATCATCTTTACCATCTGCTACATTAGTAATACGGTTACCGCCGTTATTCAGGCCATTAGTTGTCAAACTTACTGTACTATTATTGCCAGCTGCATTTGGACCACTAATTGTTACACCATTACCTTGAACAGTTGTAGAGTTTCCTGCTGCATCTGTCGTAGTGACGGAATTTAGACCTTTAAGATCCTTAGCAAGTTTAACTGTTAACTTAGCATTCTTACCATCTTGTTTTGCAACAACACCGATGTTGTTATCAGTAAGATCATCTGCATCAGTTACACCACCCACAATTTGAGTTGTGTTATTTAATGTCATTTGAGCATTACCAACATCGCCTTGGTATTTGATGCCATCATTTAAGGTAGCTACTTGTTCAGTATTACCATCTGGTTTAGTGTAAACAATACGAGTTTTGCTCTCGCCATCTTTACCATCATTACCAGCCAGTCCTTTTTCGCCTTGTGCAACGGTTACACCGGCATTTGAACCATCTTTACCAGCAATACCGATAGAACCATCTTTGCCATTAATTGCAATACCTGGAGCACCATCTTTTCCTGGAACACCATCTTTGCCACCAACAACAATTGAGCCTCCATCAGCACCATTGATTGCTACAGCATCTTTGCCATCAGCACCTTTCACACCAATAGAGCCAGGTTTACCATCTTTACCACCAATAGATACTTCGCTATTTAAGGCAAATTGGATCTCATTGTCTTTTACAGTTGTAATGATATTTCCATTAGGGTCAGTAAATTTAACTGTTTCCCCTAATTTAACATTATCATCACCACCATTATCTGCAGCAATGTTAAAGCCTTTATTAACTAATGCATCTGCAGTGTTGTGTAGATCACTTACATTAACTGCATTATTAGCCACTTTACTTCCATCTTTACCTGCTTCTGCAAGTTGATCTAAGAAGTCCGCTTTATCAGCAGGAACTGGCTTACCATCTACAGTTGGACTAATGTCTCCAATAGATGTACCTACATTCGCTAATTTAGTCGGAGAAGTAGTTGAACCATCTGCGCTATTCATTGATGCAATGACATCACCCGCTTCAACTTTCGTACCACTACCATCTTGCTTAGTATTAAATGAACCATCTGCCTGTTTATACACTTTATCACCATCTTTGTTGGTATAAACCACTGGTAATTGTGCATTCTCAACCACTTTTTGAGAGTTCACTTTCAAGTCATAGTGAATATGACCATCTTCTGGTTGAGGCTGAGGACGACTTACATCAATTGTACCATCAGAAGACTCGACTGTTGTTGTCGCTGCCGCAGCGGCTTCTCTTAACTGTTTCACATTAACTGCATCAGTATCATCTTCACCTGCTGCAACGTTGGTGATTTTATTACCACCATTGCTTAAACCATTTTCAGTTAAACTTACATCTGGTTTAGTTGGATCAGAATTAGTAATAGTAATGCCATCTTTATTAATGACTGTGTTATCACCATCCTTACCGAATTTAGCAGAATCTAAGTCTGTCAGATCTTTAGCCATTTTCACAACTAAAGCTCCATCTTCCACATCAACACGAGTATTAGCATCTGTTGCTGTTGCGTCATTACTTAAACCACCTTTAATTTGTAAGGTTTCATTTAGTTTTTTCGCAACAGTGTCAGAACCATTACCTTGGAAGATTAAGCCATCATTCAAGGTTGCAACTTCTTCTTTTTCGCCATTTGGTTTTTCGTAAACAATACGAGTTTTGCTTTCGCCGTCTTTACCGTCGTTACCATCTAGGCCTTTTGCACCTTGTGCAACGGTTACACCAGCATTTGAGCCATCTTTACCAGCAATACCGATAGAACCATCTTTGCCATTAATTGCAATACCTGGAGCACCATCTTTTCCTGGAACTCCATCTTTGCCACCAACAACAATTGAACCGCCGTCTTCACCTTTGATTGAAACGCCATCTTTACCATCAGAGCCTGCTACACCGATGGAGCCTGGTTGGCCATCTTTACCTACAGTAATCTCATTACCTAAGCCAATTTCTAACTTATGGTTACCAGCATCTGCAGTTACAGTGATACCATCAGTACCCTTAAGCTGAATTTGTTTACCTAATTCTTGAGTAACGGCATCGCCATTATCGTCAGTTAAACCAAATCCTTTTTGCGTTAAGTTTTCAGTGAGTGAATTTGCTGTATTACGTAAATCACTTACATTTACAGCGCTATTTGGCTTACTTACAGCTGCTTTTTCTAATGCTTTTGTGAAATCTTCATCATTTTGAGGATCAATCACACTTTTCACATTATCCAAAGTCTGCGGTTTCGCTGAACCATCTTGTGCTACTAATGATGTACCTGCTGGCGTAGCTGGTTGCGCACCTTCTTTTGGCAAGCCATTTTCTAAATCACTTGCTTTATAGAATGTATCACCTACTTTCACTAATGGATTACCTTGTTCATCAGTATAAACAACTGGTAAACCAGTTACATCAATATGGTAAGAATGAACGCCATTCTTGCTTGTAACAGTAGAAACTTTTGTATTCGCACCATCAACCACTTGAACAGTTTCACCTAATCTAACAGTTTGTGCATTACCGTCATTAGTTTGTAATTTCCAACCTGTATTAATTAAGTTATCAGAAACATTTTTCAAATCTCCGATATTAGCTGCGTTAGTTAATGTAGGATCATTATCTTCTAATGAAGAAATATCTTTATCTCCCAAACCACTTGCAACATTTGTGATTTGATTTCCACCATTATTTAAGCCATCTTTCGTTAAGCTTACAGCTTTTTCTGGAGTACCGTTATTGATAGTCATACCATTATTAGTAATCGTTGTAACCGGATTATCCGATGTTGGATTCTCTGGGTTACCAAATGTTGCACTAGTTAAATCTCTCAATGCCTGCGCCATTTGGATCACTAATTGACCATTGATGCTATCTACACGTAAATTTTTATCTGTTACCGCTGCATCTGATGCTAAACCACCATTATCAGTTGCTTTTCCAGATAGTTTTAACGTGCTATTTAGTTTCTTATCAAGAATCTCACCAGTATCACCTTCAAAGCGTAAACCATCATTTAAGGTTGCAACTTCTTCTTTATCGCCATTTGGTTTTTCGTAAACGATACGAGTTTTGCTCTCCCATCTTTACCGTCATTACCATCTAGGCCTTTTGCACCTTTCTCTACTTTTACGCTTGCTTGACCATCTTTACCATCAGCACCATCTTTGCCGTTTACGCCATCAACACCATTAAAGACAATCGCGTCTTTAGTGATTGTTGTACCATCACGACCATCAGCACCTTTGACTCCGATAGTTCCATCTTTACCATCTTTACCGCTTACGCGAACATCACCAGAAAGTGAAACTTCTAAACGGCGAGCATCTTGATCTGCATCTTTAGCCGTTACTGTAACCCCATCAACACCTTTAATTTGAATTTGTTTACCTAATTCTTGAGTAACTGAATTACCGTTATCATCAGTTAAACCAAATCCTTTTTGAGTTAAAGAATCAGCAGTATTTTTCAAATCACTTACATTGACAGCACTGTTTGGTTTGCTGTCAGCAGCTTCTTTTAATACTGTTGAGAAATCTTTATCCGCAGTCGGAGTTTCAATTACACTCTTCACATTATCCAATGTTTGAGGTGTAGCAGTACCATCTTTAGAAACTAAAGTCGTTCCTGTTGGTGTCGCTTCTGGTGCATCTTGGTTAACAACACCATCTGTAACATCGTCAGCTTTATAGAATTTATCGCCTACTTTCACTAACGGATTTCCATCTTCATCAGTATAAGCAACTGGTAAACCGGTTACATCAACATGGAATGTATGTTTGCCATTAGCATCAGTTACCGTTGAAACTTTGGTATTTGCACCATCAACCACTTGAACAGTTTCACCTAATTTAACTGTGCTTTCAGTACCATCATTAGTTTGTAACTTCCAACCAGTGTCCGTTAAGTTTTAGAAACATTCTGCAAATCACCAATATTAGCAACATTTTTCAATGTATCGCCTTCGGCCTCTTCAAGTTTAGTATCACCTAAACCACTTTCAACACCCGTGATTTGGCCAGCAGGATTATTAATCACAATCTGGTTACCTGCAACATTCTGAGTAGTAATTGCACCTGTTGAACCATTTACATTCACACCAGATTTATTTTCTACCCCTTTATTATCAACAGGATTATTACCAAACACAGCGCTGGTTAAATCTGTCAGCTCTTTAGCCATTTTCACAACTAAATTACCTTCATCATCAACATCAACTCGGGTATTCGCATCCGTTACATCTTTATCTTCGGCTAATCCACCTTTAACAGTTAAAATTTCGTTAAGTTTTTTCTCAACAACTTTGTCACCGTTACCTTTGAATTTCAAGCCATCAGTTAAGGTTGCAACAGTCTCTTTGTCACCATTTGGTTTTTCATAAACGATACGAGTTTTGCTCTCACCATCTTTGCCATCATTACCAGCAAGTCCAGGCTCACCTTTCTCAACCTTCACGCTTACTTGACTATTTTGTCCGTCTGCACCATCTTTGCCGTTTACGCCATCAACACCGTTGAATACGATTGCATCTGGTTTCACAACAACAGATTTACCATCCGCACCATCTTTACCATTGGTTACAGTAACCTCTTTAAACTCTGGTGCCTCTGCTACTTGAACTTCAATTTTACCGTCTTTCACAACAGTACGAACATTCTTAGCTGTAGTAGTTACATCATCTGCTGCCCCACCAACGACTTCAACTGTTTCACCAAGTTTTTTGGTTACAGAATTGCCGTCTTGTGCGGTTAAACCAAAACCTTTGTTAGTTAATGCATCAGCAGTATTTTTCAAATCGCTCACATTTACAGCATTGTTGGCATTTGCTGTATTTGCAGCATCTAATTTATCAAGGTAAGTATCGCCAGCTTTATCTGCGATGCTTGAAGCTACATTAGCTAACTTAGTTGGAGTAGAAGTTGAACCATCACCACTATTCATGGAAGCAATAACATCAGCGGCCTCAACGCGTGTGCCCTGACCATCTGCCTGAGTATTAAACGAACCATCCGCTTGTTTATATAATTTATTGCCTTCAGCATCTGTATAAACAACTGGTAATTGCGCTCCCTCTACAACTTGTTGCTTATTAACTTCTAAATCATAGTTTGTATGACCATCTGCTTCAGTAGTTTCGGCAACAAACACTGAGCCATCTTGAGATGTTACAGTAGTTCTAGCCTTTTTCACATCAGCAATATTTGCAGCATTAGTTAATGTATCACCAGTTGCGTCTTCAAGAGCAGTATTTCCTAAGCCACTTGCAACATTAGTGATTTGGTTATTACCATTATCTAAGCCCTCATTACTTAATTTAACGGTATCGTTAGGACCACCAATGAAACTGGTTTCAGTTGCACTACGTACAGCAACATCATCATCACTAGTGGTAACAATAGCACCTCCAGTAATTTCAGTAGAATCACCTGTCGTATCATCAGTGAATACGGCAGAAGTTAAATCAGTAAGATTTTTAGCTAACTTAACAACTAATTCTCCGCCTGTTACATCAACACGAGTATTCGCATCAGTGGCTTCTTCACCTTCATCTAATCCACCTTTAACAGTTAAGGTTTCATTCAGTTTTTTAGCGACAGTTTCAGAGCCATTACCTTTGAATTTGAGACCATCATTCAAAGTCGCAACTTCTTCGTTATTTACTTCAAGACGAGGTTTGGTAGTTGTACCATCAACACCTGGTTGACCGTCAACTTTTGTTGTTAACGTTACGCCATCAACACCATCTTTCCCTGCAATGCTGATACCTGGTTTACCCTCTGGTCCAGTATCACCTTTAATGCTTACACCATCTTTGCCGTCTTTACCTACAACATTGATTGTACCTGCTTGTCCAGGGGTGCCATCTTTAGCTTTTTCGCCAACTGTAACTTCATTGCCTAATGCTAATTTTAATGCGTTATTTTCAGTATCCGCAGTAACTGTAATACCATCTTCACCTTTAATCTGAATTGCTTCACCAAGGTTTTTCTTCACTTCGGTATTGCTATCATCAGATAAAGCAAAGCCTTTATTTGTTAATGCATCTGCCGTATTCTTCAGATCTTTAACATTTACCGCTTTATTCGGTGAACTTGTTGCAGCAGTACCTAACGCTTTAGTAAATTCATCATTAGTTTTACTTCCTTCAGGATCAATAGCGCTCTTCACATTATCTAATGTTTGAGGTTCCGCAGCACCATCTTTAGAAACTAAAGTTGTTCCTGCTGGTGTCGCCTCTTCAGCACTATTATTCACAACACCGTTAGTTACATCGCTAGCTTTATAGAATTTATCACCTACTTTCACTAACGGATTTCCATTTGCATCAGTATATGCAACTGGTAAACCGGTTACATCAACATGGAAAGTATGTTTGCCATCAGCATCAGTTACCGTTGAAACTTTGGTGTTTGCACCATCAACTACTTGAACAGTATCGCCAATTTTAACTGTGGTTTCAGTATTAGAATTAGTCTGTAACTTCCAACCCGTATCAGCAATATTTTTCAAATCACCGATATTAGCAACATTAGTTAATTCAGGCGCATTATCCCCTAATGAAGAAATTGTCTTACCACCTAAACCACTAGTAACACCTGTAATTTGACCTTGTGGGTTATTGATCGTAATCGTGTTACCTGCTGCATTATTAGAGGTAATAGCACCTGTATCACCATCAATTTTAACTCCTGGTTTTGTTCCTGCATCAGACGCAGTAGGATCATTACCAAAAGTCGCGCTGGTTAATTCAGTTAAGGTTTTAGCCATCTTAAGAACTAATTCGCCACCCTCACTATCTACACGCAAGTTTTTATCAGTTACTTCTGAATTTGTATCTAACTTACCTTTAATAGCTAAAGTTTCATTTAACTTCTTATTAATGACATCACCTTTATCACCTTGGAATTTTAAGCCATCATTCAACGTCGCAACTTCTTCACCATTTACTTCAAGGCGAGGTTTAGTATTAGTGCTATCAGTCGCGCCTTTACCATCAACACCAGGCTTACCATCAACTTTTGTAGTTAAAGTTACGCCATCAACACCATCTTTTCCTGCGATGCTGATACCAGGTTTCCCGTCATTTCCAGTATCACCTTTAATACTTACACCATTTTTGCCGTCTTTGCCTACAACATTAATTGTGCCAGCTTGACCAGCGCCCCCATTTTCAGGTTCACCAACAGTTACAGTATTTCCTAAAGCTAGTTTTAATGAATTATCTGTGCTATCCGCAGTAACAGTAATGCCATCTTCACCTTTAATCTGAATAGCTTCACCCAATTTTTTCTTCACTTGAGTGTTTTTATCATCTGCTAAAGCAAAACCTTTATCGGTTAAATCATTAGCAGCTTTTTGTAAGTCACCTACATTGGTAGCATTTTTAAGCGTATCTCCAGATGCAGTAGTAAGATCCTGTCCATCTAAGCCACTTGCAACATTAGTGATCTTATTATCACCATTATTTAAGCCATTCTCGGTTAAGCTAACTGTCTTAGCTGGATCATTTGCACCGCTACCATTATCTTTATTGATAGTTACACCATCTTTATTGATAACCGTTTTATCTGCATCTGACGTACCAAAAGTTGCATCAGTTAAGCCAGCTAAACTTTTCGCTAATTTAACAGTTAAAGTATCAGTGTTATTTGAAACCACTCCGATATTATTATCAGAAAGTTTATCCGCTTCAGTAACACCACCTTTAACATTAGTCACTTCACCTAATTGACGAGTGAACGTGTTCGCACCGCTGTTTTCGCCAACATCACCAGCATATTTTGTGCCTTTAGCAATATTTGTAGTATTAACATCCACTTTCTGGTTAGTTGCATATAACTGGCTACCATTTACTGCATCTTTAGAAGTCTCGGAGATATCACCATCAGCAACATTAGTTACTTTTTTATTGCCTGCATTAATACCTGATTTAGTAATGCTTGGTCCACCATTCAATGTTAATCCATCTTTATTTAATGTATTACCATTGATAGTAACACTTCCGTTTTCACCTAAATTAAGTGTTTTCGCAAGTTCAATTTTTAATTTGTTATCTTCAACTTTAGTTGAAATATTTGAATCAGCACCAACTACTTCAATAGTGTTATTAAGTTTTTTTAACTTCTTTGCTATCTTGTGCTTTTAAGCCAAATTCAGCTGCATTTACTTTATCATCAACAGATTTCACCGCACTTTCAGTTGCAGCACGGCCGGCATTTTCACCAGTTCCATAGTTAACGCTATTTGTATCGCGCTCTTCTAAACCTGTAACTTTGCCACCTTCAACTTTTGTGGTTTTGCCATTATTATTAACGGTAATACCATCATTATTCATTGAAGTATTGCCCGTTGTTACAGTATTTGCAGTTACGCTATTTAAATTAACGTCATCTTTCGTTGCAATACTAATTTTGCCTTGAGATTGAGTTAATTTAATATTTTTACCTGCGTCAAAGGTTAAGGTTTCACCTGGTTGAATAGCATCTTCCATTTGACCAGATTGTTCGCCATCTGATTTAGAGACAGTTGCTTTCCAGCCTTGATTTACATGTTTAATTGCTTCATCAATTGTTGTTTTACCTGTGCCACCAACGCCGTCAGCATCTTTATCACCATTTGGAGTTATATTACCATAAGTAATATTTCCTGTATTAGGATCAACAGCAGCATCGCCACCTAAAATATTCTTAACACTATTTGCAACATTGCCAATGACTTCATTTGTTGCATAAAGCTGTGAACCATTGATTGCATCTGTAGATGTTGCTGAAATTTCACCAGCTGCAACATTTTGAATACGGCGCTCGTTATCTGCTGCACCAACAGTTACCACACCGTGTGCTTCAGCTCCAGCAAAACCACTATAGGTAATTGTACCAACAGTTGCACTAGCTACTGTACCACCATCACCAGCAGTTGTAGTATTTCCATCTGAACCATCTTTTTTCTTATTCTTCGTTCCAACAGCTGAACCCGCTGCGGCACGGCTATTTGAACCGATGTAAGCAGAGTTCGCCACATCAGCGGCAACATTATTACCCAATACTTGAACATTAGAAGTGGTTACTGTATTGTCGTTACCAATAACGCGGATACCATCATTAGCACCATCAGCAAGGTTATTATTGTTACCAAACACACCTGAATTATTCGCTGCAATTGTTCCGTTATTATTACCTACAGAATAAGTACCTTCTCCTGTAATTGTTGTTGGATCACCAATTGCACCAGAGTTATTTCCCGTTACAACATTTCCAGTACCAATGGAAATAGCATTAGCTCCTTGAGCTTGCGCACCGGCACCAATAGCAATAGCACTGTTTCCTGTAGCGTGGGCAGATGAACCTAATGCGGTAGCGTCATCAGCAGTTGCACGAGATTGACGACCAATTGCAGTAGAAGCATTAGCTGACGCATTTGCATTGTTACCAAACGCAGAAGATGCAACGCCTAAAGCATTTGAATAAGCACCAACTGCAATTGCACCATTTTCTGCTGAAGTTGCACTTCCACCAAGTGCTATGCCACCAACAGTATTTGCAGAAGATGACGTACCAATTGCAATAGTATCAACTTGATCAGTTGTAGCATTACCTGAACGGGCATTTTTACCAATTGCAATACTTCTCGTTCCAGTTGCTGTAGCAGATGTACCTTGTGCAATCCCATCCGTTCTAGTTGAGCTTGCATTTAAACCAACTGCTATACTTGAACCCCCAGAAGCATTTGATGATGAACCCACTGCAACGGTATTTGCTGCCATAGCCTGGGCACTATTACCAATCGCAGTTGCAGAAGTTTGTGTTGCTTGCGCATCATCACCAAATGCAATAGTTGATTTCTCACTTGCTTTTGTTCTACGACCAATTGCAATTGCATGATTAGAAGTCGCTTGAGCTCGGTAACCTTGAGCAATAGACACTTCTTCACTTGCAACTGCTTCTGAACCAATAGCTATGCTAGAAAGCTTACTTGCATTTGCAGTATTACCAATTGCAATAGTATTTGCAGCACTACCTTTTGCTGATGATCCCATAGCAATGGCATTCGCTTCACTTGCGTTTGCTTTTGTACCAATAGCAACAGAAGAGATCCCTGTAGCCTGAGTTGATTCAGTTGAAGAATAATTATTATCTCCATTACCGAGAGTATTTGCAGAAGTATCGCGTCCACCAATCGCAATGGCGCCTTTTGCATTTGCTGTAGCTGAAGCTCCCACAGCAACTGTACTAATAGCATTAGCCGCTGCTGTTGTACCAACGGCAACACCTAAATTATCTGAATAAGCTTGGCGACCAACTGCAACTGCTGAATTATTAGAGTATGTTGCAGTACCAAGAGATACGGAGGAATTGTTCGCGTTAGATTGTAACCCTAAAGCAGTAGCCACTTCTTTTGCAACAGCACTACCACCAATAGCTACTGAGCCCTCAGTACTTTCAGCACGATCACCAACGGCTAAAGTACCAAAACCACCATTACTTTCATTATTTATATTAGTCCCCGTAGCTCCAGGATGCCCATTATTCCCTCGAACTCCTACGTATGCTCTTGAAGAACTATTAGATTTCGCCCCACTACCAATTGCAATATTTTCCTGATAATTACTTAGTGCATTTGCACCTATCGCAATTGCATTCATCATTTCATCATGAGAATCTGTCGTTGTAGAATTTTCAGTTCTCGCATTTGCACCAATTGCAATAGATCTAGCTCCTGCTGCTCGTGCAACAGAACCCACAGCGACAGAAGAATCACCACTCGCTTTTGTGCTACTTGATTCAGTATAGGTCGTCATTCCTACTTGAGTTCCGTCACTACGTCCACCAGAAACAAGTTGAATATCTGCATCAGCACTACCAATAGCAACAGAGCGTTTTCCTGTGGCAGTGGCAGACTGACCAACCGCAATTCCTGCTGTACCTTTAGCATAAGCAGCAGTACCTATTGCCATCGACATATCTCCCGCGGCAGAAGCTTGACGCATTACAGCTAGAGAATTAAACGCTGCTGCACGTGCTGCGGTACCTAAAGCAATTGCACCAATATCACTTGCGTGAGTAAATGAACCTAGTGCAATAGACATTCCTCCATCAGCGGTTGCATAGTTACCAATTGCAATACCGGAAGAAGCAACTCCTCCGTTAGTTGCACTTTGACCAGCTCGGCTAATAGTATTAGCAAAATTACCTATTGCAATTCCGCTTTGTGTCATATTAGTATTTTCGGTATATAATTTAGACCCACCAGCTCCTGTCGCTGCACTAGAAAGTTCATTATCATTAGGTGTACGAAAAGTCATATTATCAGGCGTTCTATAATTCAGTGGCTGAATTCGAGGGTCATCATTTGCCTGAGCTTTCCCTCTCACCATTGAGCCCGATGAATCACCACCAAGAACCCCTGTATCAGCATTATGTACCGTACCATTTTCATCTGTATAGTTAAATGCCACATACGCATTCGCCGCTGTTGGCAATGCAAGCAACACACTGAGTGAAAGGGAACTTAAAAGAAACTTTTAAGGTTTTTGAGGTCTTTTGAACGGAACCCACAACCGTTGTTGGTTTTCCGTGACGAGATGCTAATTCGGAAACAACAACCCAGGTCTGTAGGGATTGATTCCAGACTATACGAAATATTTTGTTCATATCAAAAATCCTAAATGGAAAATAAAAGTTAATAATTAAACGATTAACTGGCTAACTACTTTAAAAAATCCAACAAAGTAATACTCTAGCCTAGAGTAAATCGCTAGAATATTACCAAGTAAACGCAAAATTCTCAAATTTTTTAATGTAATATTTTGTAAATTTTTTCATTAATTTTATGAATTATTGATAGCCAAAACTTGATCTCCATCAACTCCCCTTAAGACTTTTGTTATCTCTCTTGATAAATGCATCACAATAAAGGCATAATAGTGCGTAAATAAGAATAACTTTTATTTAGATTAGAGAGTTGATATGTTACCGTTGCGTTATTCGCGTTACCTGATGGGGGTATTTTTGTTCTTTGTAGCCTCTTTTTCCTCGGCTAACGAAAACTACCAACAATGGGTTCAAGATATTGAAAATCGTCTTAATAAAACCGCTCAGCTTTACCAAAAAAAGCACATTGATGATGCACGCACCGAAGTGCAAATGGCATATTTTGAGGTGTTTGAGAATTTAGAGGGCCCAATTCGCATTAACTTTTCCGCACAAAAAAGCTATCAAATGGA
>NZ_PQVI01000038.1 GCF_002921145.1 Avibacterium endocarditidis | reverse complement strand
AGTGCGGTTGTTTTTTCACTATTTTTTTATTCATGAAAAATACACTACTTTTTAACCGCTCTTTTCTTTATCGTTAGTTTTACGCAAACGTTTTCGTTTTGCGCGAAATTCTTTTATAATAGGCGAGTTTTTTATTCATCTAACCAATGGTAAAGTCTATGTTACAGATTTTTCGTGGCTCACCAGCCCTTTCCCCATTCCGTTTAAATCAACTTTCTCTTCGCTTCCAACAAGCTCAGCTTCCCGTTAAATTCTGTTATGCCGAATATGTGCATTTTGCCGAGCTAAGCGAAGCCCTTAATGCGTTGGAAGAACAAGAATTAACCCAATTATTGCATTACGGCCCAACTTTGGCTCAGCACGAGCCAAAAGGAGAATGCTTTATCGTGATTCCACGAGTGGGGACGATTTCTTCTTGGTCATCAAAAGCCACGGACATTGCACACAACTGCGGTTTAAATAAAGTGGTGCGTTTAGAGCGTGGGTTGGCGTTTTATTTTGAGTTAGAACGTGCGTTAAATGAGAAAGAGCAGGCTCAACTCATTAGCCATATTTATGACCGAATGATGGAAACGGTGATCCGCACGCCACAAGAAGCGGAAATCTTATTCCAACATCAAGTGCCGAAAGCCTTTACCCGAGTAGATATTTTAAACGGTGGTCGCCAAGCCCTAGAACAAGCCAATGTGGAATTGGGTTTAGCGTTGGCAGAAGATGAAATTGATTATTTGCTGGAAAATTTCACCGCACTTGGACGTAATCCAACGGATGTGGAACTTTATATGTTCGCCCAAGCCAATTCAGAGCATTGTCGCCACAAAATTTTTAATGCCGATTGGATCATTGATGGCGAAAAGCAAGAAAAATCCCTGTTTAAAATGATCAAAAATACCTTTGAGAAAACCCCTGATTATGTGCTTTCTGCTTATAAAGATAACGCAGCGGTAATGGAAGGTTCAAAGGTTGGGCGCTTTTTCCCTGATCAAGATGGACAATATCGCTATCATCAAGAAGACGCTCACATTTTAATGAAAGTGGAAACGCACAACCACCCAACCGCCATTTCCCCTTTCCCCGGGGCTGCCACAGGTTCAGGCGGGGAAATCCGTGATGAAGGGGCAACAGGGCGGGGGGCAAAACCGAAAGCGGGTTTGGTGGGCTTTTCGGTGTCGAACCTTATCATTCCTGACTTTGAACAACCTTGGGAAGCTCCGCTATCAAAACCTAATCGCATTGCCTCCGCACTCGACATTATGCTTGAAGCCCCATTAGGCGGTGCGGCATTTAATAATGAATTTGGCCGCCCTGCGTTATTGGGCTATTTCCGCACTTACGAAGAAAAAGTGAACAGTTTCAATGGCGAAGAAGTGCGTGGCTATCACAAGCCTATTATGTTAGCAGGCGGAATTGGGAATATCCGTGCCGAACACGTGCAAAAAGGGGAAATCCCTGTGGGGGCGAAATTGATCGTGCTTGGCGGCCCAGCAATGAATATCGGCTTAGGCGGTGGTGCGGCGTCTTCTATGGCATCAGGCAAATCCAAAGAGGATCTTGATTTTGCCTCCGTGCAACGTGATAACCCCGAAATGGAACGCCGTTGCCAAGAAGTTATCGATCGCTGTTGGCAAATGGGCGATGACAACCCGATTTTATTTATCCACGATGTGGGGGCTGGAGGGCTTTCTAATGCAATGCCTGAGCTAGTACACGATGGCGGACGTGGCGGACGCTTTGAACTGCGTGAAATTTTATGCGATGAGAAAGGAATGTCGCCGTTAGAAATCTGGTGTAACGAATCACAAGAACGCTACGTGCTTGCGGTCGCCCCTGAAAAACTTGCTTTGCTTGAGCAACTTTGTCAGCGTGAACGCGCACCTTTCGCGGTGATTGGAGAAGCCACAGAACAGCAACATCTCACCTTGCACGATGATCATTTTGCCAACGATCCTATCGATCTGCCAATGAATGTGTTATTAGGAAAAACACCGAAAATGACCCGCGATGTGGCATCAGCACAGGTGAATAATCCTGCCGTAGATCAATCTCAAATTCAGCTCAAAGAAGCGTTGCATCGTGTCTTACGCTTGCCTGTGGTGGCGGAAAAGACCTTCTTAATCACCATTGGCGATCGTTCCGTAACGGGAATGGTAGCACGGGATCAAATGGTCGGCCCGTGGCAAATCCCTGTGGCGGATTGTGCGGTTACCACCACCTCTTTAGACAGCTATCACGGTGAAGCAATGGCAATGGGCGAACGTGCGCCTGTGGCATTGTTAGATTTCGCTGCCTCCGCACGCTTAGCGGTTGCGGAAAGCCTAACCAATATTGCCGCAACAGATATTGGTGATATTAAACGCATTAAACTTTCTGCAAACTGGATGTCTGCCGCAGGGCATTCGGGCGAAGATGCTGGGCTTTATGAAGCCGTGAAAGCCGTGGGGGAAGAACTTTGCCCGCAATTAGGCTTGACCATTCCAGTGGGGAAAGATTCAATGTCAATGAAAACCACTTGGCAGGAAAATGGCGAACAAAAATCCGTTACCGCACCGCTTTCCTTAGTTATCAGTGCCTTTGCGCGCGTGGAAGATGTGCGCAAAACCGCTACGCCACAATTACGCACAGATAAAGGCAGCAGCCGTTTATTATTGATTGATTTAGGTGAAGGCAAAAATCGCTTAGGTGCAACGGCATTGGCGCAGGTTTATAAACAATTAGGTGATAAACCCGCAGATGTAGTGAATGTGGAAAGCCTGAAAGGCTTCTTCAATGCAATGCAACAACTGGTGAATGAACAAAAATTGCTCGCCTACCACGACCGCTCCGATGGTGGTTTAATCATCACTCTTGCAGAAATGGCATTTGCGGGGCATTGCGGATTATCGGTGGACATCAGTGCCTTAGGCGATAACGATCTCGCCGTCCTCTTTAATGAAGAAATCGGTGCGGTGATCCAAGTGAAAGAAAGCGATCTCAACGTCGTTCGCCACATTTTTGAACAAAATGGCGTGCTACCGCTGTTGAAAGAACTCGGCACAGTAAACCAAGATGACCAATTTGAAATTACCCGTGGCACAAAAGTGTTATTAAAAGAAACTCGTTCTGAATTGCGTGGCATTTGGGCGGAATTGACCCACAAAATGCAGGCATTGCGTGATAATCCAGAATGTGCCGATCAAGAATTTGCTGCGAAGAAAAATCCAAATGATAAAGGCTTCTCCGTGTCTTTAACTTATGATGTCAATGAAGACATTGCCGCCCCTTATATTGCTACAGGTGTACGTCCACGCATTGCTATTTTACGCGAGCAAGGGGTGAACAGCCATTATGAAATGGCAGCCGCCTTTGACCGAGCAGGTTTTGATGCTATTGATGTGCATATGAGCGATTTACAACAGCAACGTCATCACTTAAAAGACTTCCAAGCCCTTGTTGCTTGTGGTGGTTTCTCTTATGGTGATGTGCTAGGTGCTGGTGGCGGCTGGGCAAAATCTATCCTATTTAACACCGCACTTCGTGATCAATTTGCCACTTTCTTTGAGCGTGAAAGCACCCTTGCCTTAGGGGTATGTAATGGTTGCCAAATGTTGGCGAATTTGGCTGAAATTATCTCAGGAACAGAAGCTTGGCCACGTTTTGTGCGTAACCAATCAGAGCGTTTTGAAGCGCGCGCGGCAATGGTGCGTATCAATGATACAGCGTCTTTATGGTTTAACGGAATGGCAGGCTCTCATATGCCAATCGCGGTTTCGCACGGTGAAGGACGTGTTGAGTTCAAAAACGATCAACAACTTGCGATGCTGCGCGAGCAAAATTTGATTATCGCGCAATATATTGATAATGATCTCAAGTCAACCACTCAATACCCAGCCAACCCGAACGGCTCGATTGACGGCATCACCGCCCTTTCCAACCGCAACGGACGTGTCGCCATAATGATGCCACACCCTGAGCGTGTTTACCGTGCGGTTTCCAACTCGTGGTATCCAGAAGACTGGACAGAAGATGGTGCGTGGATGCGATTGTTCAGAAATGCGAGAGTCGTTTTAAAATAAATAATGAAAGTATTTATTTTTAATGAATCCTGAATTATTTATGGCTTTTATAAGAAACATATAATATGGAGAAAAAATGTATGTCTAATTTGGATATATCAATGCTATCGCTAACAAAGAATGCTTACTTCTATAGATCTAAAGAGCAGGATATTAATCATGTAGAACTTCTTGATTGTGCGAGTAGGAATTGTCAGGAGGGAAAGGGATTTTTAATTGATGAAGTAAAAAAAGAGATTGAAGTGAATGGAAAGTTATATTTATATTCCTTACGTATTTTTCCTTCAGGAAAGAACAGTGTATTTCATTAATAATCAAGATAAAGAAGTAAAATTAGTGATATTATCCATGCCTATATAATATTAATTGAGATAGATAATGTATTAGTAGTGTTGAGTAAAAGTTGCTCTAGTATTTCTAAAATAATTAGATAAAAAGTTTGAGTTATTAAGTAATAACTCTCTTATATCTCAAACGCTGAATATCAGAAGTTATCTTTAAGAATATGACAATATCAGATAAGGCTATAAGAGCTCGATCATATGAAGCAGCTAATCTAAATGGCGTTTTGTCTCTTTATGGAGCAGGAAGATCCATACCATCTCATATAAAAGTCAGACAGGGCTCTTCTATTTCTTATTTTATAATATCTAGCAGTGGAAGAGTTAATGAACTCTCTTCAAAGAGTTAGATTTTACTAGTCTAAATTAATTGGGTTGATACAAGTATTGAAAAATTAAAATGGAACTAACAATGAATTTTTGGATAGTTTTGCTAAAAGAATTGATTTGAATGAAATAATAGAATCAGGTGTAAAACCTAGCTCTATTTTGATTGAAGCTAGTAAGTTGATAGATGCTCTTGACAATAATATTTATTTTTATCGCTCAAAGTCTAGTAAAGTCTATATTAAGGAAAATTTAAAGATAAGTTGGTTCTATATTTAGAGAGAGTTTATGATTTATCTGGGAGAACTGACCCTAAGTTATTTTTGGTAAATGGCTTAGGTAAAAGTGACATATTAAAAATTAATAAGAGAACAATTTCTATAGAGATTAACATACTTAAGCGGTTAAAGATAGAAGAGAATGGGAAAGAGCTTAGCCTTCAGGACTATATTAAAAAGTATACATTATATAGTGTTACATTTACAGATCCCAAGTATATGTACTTCATGGGTTATTGCTTCCAAGATAAATCAGGGATATCTGATATAGATAATATTTTGGATATACTAGTTCCTAAGAATAATTTTACAGTAAAAGGTGAGAAAGAACCTAAAGAAGAGCCCCTAACAGAAAACAGCACACAATTTTCTAGTAATTCTATTTTTGGCTTTGTAGAGAATTTACATCAAGAAGATGATTACATTTTTTGTGATGATTTTGGTGATGAATGGGCTGATCATATAACTATAAATTTAAGAGATAAATCAATTAACTTTATTCATTCGAAATATAATGATGATGTAAGCCTATCGGCAAGTAAGTTACATGACGTTGTTGGACAAGCAATTAAAATATAGGGAATATGTATTTTTCAAGAGATCAATTTATCAATAAGAAATTAAATCCAAAATTTATGAACGTATATACGACATCTAATTCAGTGAGAACTAGCATATCTAGGGTCAGAAAAGGTAATTCAAAAAATTTTGAGTCAGAATTAGATTTATTGCTAAAAAATCATTTCTTATCTAGAAAATGCATATTATGTTGTCCATTTTTATCAAAAAAACAGATATGTGATGAGTTCAGGAAGATAAAACGGGGAGCAACCACAAAAGGAAATATAACACAATTACTATGGATTATATCCTCTTTTTCACATGCGGCAAAAGATATGAATATTATTCCAGTAATTTACTGTAAACCATAATAATTAAAGGCTGTATTAGATTAGCAGTTGCATTGGTCTATAAAAATGAAGATAACTCATTGTAAACTCAAGAAATTTATACAGAAAAACTGCTAGAATTTTTTGGTTTGAAGTAACAACCTGTTCTTGCACAAATTAACTCTAAGTCAACTGCCTTATTTTATCACAAAATCAGGGAGGTGATTAGCCACCATTTAGCTCAAGATGCCAATGAAATGTTTGCAGGTGAAATTGAACTAGATGAAAGCTATTTTGGTGGTAAAAGAAAAGGAAAACAGGGTGAGGCGTGAAGGGTAAAACGGCCGTTTTGGGCATGTTGAAACGAAATGGAAAGTCTATACTGTTATCGTTGGAAACACTAAGAAATACATCTTACCTCCCTGTTATTAAAAGGAAAATCATGCCTGATAGTATTACACCGATTATTATCACAGTTACGATGTGCTAGATGTGAGCGAATTTAAGCATTGCAGAATTAATCACCTATTTTGTCGAAGCAAAAAATCACGTTGATGGGATTGAAAATTTCTGGAACTAGGCTAAAAGAGTGCTAAGAAAATATAACGGAATTGATAAGAAATCCTTTCCGTTATTCTTGAAAGAATGTGAATTTCGGTTTAACTTTAGTACACCAAAAGAGCAGCTAAAAATACTGTGATTTTGGTATGGAGTTTAGGGCTTATCTAATACAGTTCCTTACGATAAGTATCGGTGTAAACAAGCCTATCAGGCTTCATTTATTCCCGAATAATAGGTAATAAGGTGGGTTTGGAACCGCAATGGTATAAAGCTTGCCATTACGCTTGAGAAACTTGAATATTGTTATTTTATTTACTGTGCCACGGCCATGTTTACTTTTGCGAGCACCGTCAAAATAACTTTTATCTGTTTCTATTTCGTCTTCAAACATCTCTAAGTGAAGGCTGCTTTGATAGATGAACAGGAGTAAGAGATGAAAGTAGTATGTCGTAGTCATTTTGTTTACATTACTCAACTTTCCAGTATTCCTTGCTGTAACCTCCGCAACAAAATGATTGTATTTGGTTTATGTTGACTTAGATGATTTTTCTTATGGGGGTATCTTAATCTAAAGTGAGGTTTTAACTGTTATCTAGGACAGCCCATTTTTTATTATTAATTATTAAGAGAAAGATCATTTCTAAAATGCCGATTGTTTGGGATTTCGAGGGGATTTATAATTGGCGAAAATTTCCCCTAACATTTTGAGGTATAAATAATGAACATTGCACTGATTATCGGCAGCCTAAGCCAAAAATCCATTAACCGTAGTGTAGCCAATTATATCGTTTCACAATTTCCAACAGACGTGAATGTACAAGAAGTACGTATTGATGATTTGCCTCTTTATACCCAAGATCGTGATCAGGTGGACGTACCAGAATATGATCGGGTGCGTGAGCAAATTAAAAACGCCGATGCGGTGCTAATTGTTAGCCCTGAGCATAACCGTGCAATGCCTGCCGCGACTAAGAATATCATTGATATTGCTTCTCGTCCTTATGGCCAAAATTTATGGCAAGGCAAGAAAGTGGCGATTGTTACGGCTTCACCAGGCGCTTATGGTGGAATTAATTCTGGTTTGCAAATTCGCCAAAGTTTGCAAAGCATTGGTGCGAATGTACTGACAACTGCAGAAGTATTTTTAAGCAAAGCCAATCAGGCATTGAATGAACAAGGTGAAGTGGCTGATGAACGCACTGCGGGTTTCTTAAGTAAGTTTGCACAAACTTTTATTCAATGGGCGAAAGCATAAGGCAACGAATTAGAGCATAAGGACTGAAAATGAGTGTAGATAAATTAAATGCGATTACTAAAGATGTAGGCGGAATTCCTGTCGCACGCTTGCTACCACAAGCGGGTAAACGTACCATTGGCGCGTGGTGTTTTCTTGATCACGCAGGGCCATCAGAGTTTACTGATGATAATGCAGGCTTACAAGTAGGCGCACACCCACATACTAATTTGCAAACTTTTACTTGGATGCTAGAGGGTGAAGTTTGGCATCAAGACAGCCTTGGTTATCGTCAATTAATTAAGCCAAAACAAGTGAATTTAATGACCGCAGGAACAGGCAATCAGCGTGGTATTAGCCATACGGAACAAACCCCTGAGGGCGTGCATCAGCTTCACGCAGTACAACTTTGGATTGCGCTTCCAATGAATCAAGACATTGAGCCAAATTTTCAACATTATCCTGAATTACCTGAATGGCAAGAAAATGGCGTGAATTACATTTTAACCACAGGTAGCTATCAAGGCAGAACCGCGCCAACTCAGCAATATAGCCCGTTAGTTGGCGTAGATATTCAGTTTCAGCAAGCACAAAGTATCACCATAGAACAACAGCCAAACTTTGAATATGGCGTACTTGTGCTGAAAGGTGAAGTGGAAATTGAAGGACAAGTTTACCAACAAGATCAACTAGTTAGCTTAACGGATTGCCAAGCTCACGAATTCAAAATCAAGGGCGAAGCTGACAGCCATATTATGCTGTTAGGCGGAGAACCATTACCACATAAAACCTTAGTGCGGTGGAATTTCGTGGCAGATAGTCAAGATGCCTTACGCCAAGCGATAGCAGATTGGAATAACGGGCATTCCCGTTTTGGACATATCGATTTAGAAGGTACGCGATTACGCCGCTTAGTCGCCCCTGAAATTCCTACCCGATTAGCCGAATAATGAATTTTTCGTTAAGCCCTTTGCAAAAGGGCTTTGTTTTGAATGAAACATTTGTGAAAAAGCATTAACACAAAGTAGTTTATAGCCTTATAGGCTAAGGCTTTAGACCACATTTTTTGAAATGTGGATCTAAAAAATGCACTTTTTGCTCAAGTTCAAGCATTCAAAAACACGGAGAGAAAAATGGCATTCAGCACTATAAATACAGGCACTGCCATAAGATCATTTCTATCCAGAAGATTAAATCCAGTTCAAATATACAGTTAAACAGAACTATTAACAACTTGCTGATGCTCATCAATGATCTGGATCATTCAAATACACATTGATAAAGCACCAAAATCAACATTAAAATCCGTCTCAAATCAGTGCTTAAATTTGATATGATTTTTTTTCGGTTGAGATTTTGGTGTGATGATATTCTTGGATTTAGAGCACTTTGATGAGATCAATACACGAACGCTGGCAAAAGGAAATGTTGCACTAAGGCAATGATGCCAACGATATAACCAACATAAGGGAAAAATAGCCCTTTCCAAATGGCTGCCCGAATTTCAAACCCAATGCCGTGAATCCATAAAATCACTGTTGCCCACAAAATAAAAATAACCCAAACAGGTGGGGCTGTTCTTAATTGTGTGGCAAACTCATTAATATTAAAGAAAAAGCAAAGGGTTAATGCGATAGCTAAGATCAACGAAAGGGCTCGCCAAGAGCCCTTATTTACTAAATGATATGCTTTATCAATCATTGACTTACTCGTCAAATTTACCTGTTTTTTCAATGCCAATGGTAATCACTGCACTTAGCATTATGGCAAACAAGACACCCACTACCCATAAAACATAAAACATAATTTCGCTCCTTAGTATAATGAGTTTTTGTTGTCTTCGATGAAATCACTGTCCAAACGACCAAACATTTTGATGTATGACCAGATGGTGTAAGACAATAAGATCACCACAAACACTAATGCAAAACCAAGCATTAAGGTTAAGGTTAATTGGCTTGATGTTGAATCCCACATTAATAGGCTCATATCAGGGTGAGAGCTTGATGGCATTACAAATGGGAACATTGCCACGCCACAAGTTAAGATCACGCCAGCCATTGTTAATGATGAGAACAAGAAGGCAAAACCACAGCGGTTTGCTTTCGATGCCAATACATTTAATAACGCACCACCTACCGCTAAAGCAGGGAAGATGAACAATACAGGGGCATCAAAGTAGTTTTTAAACCACGCGCCCGCTTCAACTGCCACTTGTTTTGTTAATGGTGATGAAGGTGCATTGTGATCCACTACGCTAGTTACCACATAGCCATCTTTGAAGTATAACCACACGCCTGCTAATACGAAGGTGATTAAGGTTGCCATTGCGCCAACTTGGGTAATCACTCTTGCACGCTCACGCAATTCAGAAGTGGTTTTTAATTGTAACCACGCACCGCCTTGCGTAATGAGCATTGATAAGCTAATTAAGCCACAAAGTAAGGCAAATGGGTTTAATAATTCAAAGAATGATCCTGTGTAGAAAATTTGGTGCATATCATTGAAATAGAATGGAACACCTTGTAATAGGTTACCAAAGGCCACACCAAATACCACCGATGGCACAAATCCACCAATGAATAAGCCCCAATCCCATAGCTTGCGCCATAATGGATTGTCGATTTTAGCGCGATATTCTAAGCCCACTGGACGGAAGAATAACGCCGCTAACACTAAGATCATTGCAATAAAGAAACCTGAGAATGAAGTTGCATAAACTAATGGCCAAGCTGCAAACATTGCACCGCCAGCAGTTAATAACCACACTTGGTTTCCGTCCCAGTGGGGAGCGATTGAGTTGATCATAATGCGTTTTTCCACTTCTTTTTTACCTGCAAATGGTAATAGTGTTAAAACGCCCATATCAAATCCATCGGTTACTACGAAGCCAATCAGTAATACACCAACGAGAACCCACCAAACAAA
>NZ_PQVI01000037.1 GCF_002921145.1 Avibacterium endocarditidis | reverse complement strand
TTTTATATGGCTCAAATGCAGGGCTAGGAATGAAATCTGGATTCTATGGGATCCAATCTCATCATAACAAAATGCACCTGTTTCAAGCCATCTATGAAGGGGTGCTATTCAGTATGAAGTACCACCTTGATCGAATGTTGCAACGTTTTCCAAATACGCAAGTGCTACGCATTACCGGTGGGCCAGCCAAATCGCGAGTATGGATGCAAATGCTTGCTGATCTCACGGGAATGAAAATTGAAGTTCCAGCAATTGAAGAAACAGGGTGCCTTGGTGCCGCAATGATGGCAATGGAGGGGACTCAAGGGCGTGCAATGCCATTCACCGCGAAACAACAATGTTTTACGCCAAATACGCAAAACTTTGCTATTTATCAGAAAAAATATCAGCGTTATCAGAAGTTTGTTTCCGCATTACAATCTTTGTTATAAATAAAAGTGCGGTCAAAATTTCACTAATTTTATTAGGAAAACAAAATGAGAAAACACAAATTAGGCATTTATGAAAAAGCCTTACCTAAACATATCAGCTGGCAAGATAGACTTTCCATCGCCAAAGCCTGTGGCTTTGATTTTGTGGAAATCTCCATTGATGAAAGCGATGAACGCCTCAGCCGCTTAGATTGGACAAAAGCACAGCGCCTTGAACTGGTGCAAGCTATCATCAATACCGGCGTGACGATTCCCTCTATGTGCCTTTCAGGGCATCGCCGCTTTCCCTTTGGCAGCCACGATGAAGCCACACGCCAAAAAGCCTATGAAATCATGGAAAAAGCCATTCAGCTGGCGGTAGATGTAGGCATTCGCACCATTCAACTGGCAGGCTATGATGTGTATTACGAAGAGCAAGATGAAAGTACGCTTGAGCGCTTTCAGCAAGGGATGGAATGGGCGGTTGAGTTGGCGGCAAGTAATCAAGTAACCCTCTCTATGGAAATTATGGATACGCAATTTATGAGCTCCATTACGCGTTGGAAAAAATGGGATGACATTATCCGCTCCCCTTGGTTTACCGTGTATCCAGACCTCGGCAACCTGTCTGCCTGGAATGACAATGTGGTAGAGGAATTGAAATTAGGCATCGACAAGATTTCTGCGATTCATTTGAAAGATACTTATAAAGTCACTGAAACCTGCGCAGGGCAATTTCGTGATGTGCCATTTGGTGAGGGCTGTGTGGATTTTGTGACCTGCTTTAAAACCCTTGCTGAACTCAATTACCGAGGTGCTTTCTTGATTGAAATGTGGACAGAAAAAGCCCAAGAGCCGATTGAAGAAATCATCAAAGCACGCCGTTTTATTGAACAAAAAATGCAAGAAGGAGGCTTCCCATGTTAGCGGAATTACGCGAAAAAGTCTTACAAGCCAATTTGGCTTTACCAAAACACCACTTAGTCACCTTCACTTGGGGAAATGTCAGTGAAATTGACCGCACTTCAGGATTGGTGGCGATTAAACCTTCGGGGGTAGAGTATGAAACCATGACCGCCGATGATATTGTGATTGTGGATGTGAATACAGGCGAACGCGTGTGGGGAACGAAAAAACCGTCCTCTGATACCGCAACCGCATTTGGAATTATATCGCCAATTTCCTGAAATTGGTGGCATTGTGCATACCCATTCGCGCCACGCCACCATTTGGGCACAAGCAGGGTTAGATTTAATTGCCGCGGGCACCACACACGCCGATTATTTCTATGGCAGTATTCCTTGTACAAGAAAAATGACGCCAGAAGAAATTGCAGGCGAGTATGAACTGGAAACCGGCAAGGTGATTGTCGAAACCTTCCGTAATCGCAAAATTGAGGCGAAAGATGTCCCTGCTGTATTAGTCCATTCCCACGGCCCTTTTGCTTGGGGAACTGACTCAGATAATGCCGTACATAATGCGGTGGTGTTAGAAGAAATTGGTTATATGAATTTATTCAGCCGCCAACTCAACCCGAATTTAACGCCAATGCAGCAAGAATTATTGGATAAACATTATCTCCGTAAACACGGTAAGAATGCGTATTATGGGCAATAATCAATCTAGTACAAGGAATACAATATGAACTACCAAGCAGTCGCTTTTGATTTAGATGGCACATTGCTCAATTCGCAAGGGCAGATTCTTGCGGAAAATAAACAGGCAATAGCCACGTTACAACAGCAAGGTGTTAAAGTGTTGTTGGTAACAGGGCGACATCATACGGCGGTGATTCCTTATTATGTGGAACTGGGTTTAACCACGCCGATTATTTGTTGCAACGGCACCTATGTTTATGATGTACAAAATGACAAGGTGCTGGCTGCTAATCCACTTTCGCAACAACAAGCGCAGCAAATTTATGATACGGCAACCAAGCACCATTGCCATTTATTAATGTATTCTCGCAATGCGATGAATTATGCGGAGCTAAATCCTCATATGGAAAAATTTCTGAAATGGGTGGCCAGTTGTCCTGAAAATGTCCGTCCTTTAGTGCGAAAAGTAGAAAGTATTCAAGATGTGATCGATCACGACAAACCAATCTGGAAGTGCGTGATTAGTGCGCAAAGCAAAGACATTATGAACCAAGTAGTGGCAGAATTGCCGATTGAGCAATTTAGCTGTGAATGGTCTTGGGTGGATCGTGTGGATATTGCCAACGCAGGCAATACCAAAGGGGCAAGATTGTTAGAGGTATTAAATCAATGGCAAATCGCACCGCAACAGGTGATTGCGTTTGGCGATAACCACAATGACATCAGTATGCTCACCGCCGCGGGATTAGGCGTGGCGATGGGCAATGCAGAAGATGAAGTAAAACATCAAGCCAAGCTCACCACCACAAGCAATGATAAAGCTGGCATTGCTCAAGTATTAGCCGAATATTTCAAACGCTAAAACAAAACCGCTGAGAATGATCAGCGGTTTTCTTTATTTACAGCTTTCTAACATCAACCCAAACCAATCCTGCATTATGCTGGTCATTGCGTTTAAGTCCAGTTGTGCTAATTCTTGTTCGCTTAGCACGCGTTGCCAGTATTTATCTTCTTGCTTAAAGCCATAATCGCTACCGTAAATGCTTTCGTACAAGATGGCAAAGCATTTTTGTTGAATGGCTTCTTCATCATCTGTGCCTTTTTCATTTTTGAGTGCTTTGAAATAACGGCTCAGATTCGTTGTTAGCACTAAGCAAGGGGATTGTTGGGCTTGAACATAGGCTTCTAGATAACATTGTAATTGGGTAAGTGCGGTGCTTTTTTGCAGAGTTTTAAACCGCACTTGTTCACCTTTAGCGTAACTATGAGCAGGAGCGACATTTTCTTGTGTTGCACATTGCACTAAATAATAGATCCAGTTTTCAATCAGATCTTTATCGCGGATTTTTCCCCCCACACGCCAAGTTACTCTCTCCACTTTCCCCTTTGATGTGCCATCAACCAAAGGATAAAGCTGATTGATTACGCCTGTTAAACGCAAAGTTTGGGTTGGCAGGGTGAAATCCAGCTCCACTGCCACGCTTTGGCTTTCTTGCGTTAAATAGTCTGCCACCTCTTTTTTCAGATCGCGAATATCTTGGCTCAGTTTTTGCCCTTGCACTTCAGCAAAAGCGCCCCTTGGCATTATGCCTTTAATTTGTAACTGGCGGAAAAATTGGCTAAATTCATCATCATTGAGATAAAGCAGTTGCTGGTTAATGGCATAGCGTTCCAAGTTATCGAAATCGAAATTTTCTGTGTCCCTTAAGGCGCTTTCTTCATTTTGCAGGTGAATGCCTAAAATCTGCTCTAGGAAAAATCGGATCGGGTGCTGTACAAAGGCGATAAGCTGGCTTAACGCTACTGTTTGCACCCGATGATCATTATTCAACGGCTGAATAAAGCCCTGTTCTTGCTGCGCAGTTTTATTCACTAATGGCAACCATTTGCGCGCAAAAGTGCGGTGGTTTTTACTGAAATTTTTCTCGCTAAAAGCGGTCATTGGGTGATGTATCACCAATTTTTTACGCCAATATTCATTCGGATTTTCGACCTCATCATTCTCAGGCAATGGCAAGTTTTCTGCCACATAATCCAATAATTGATTTACCAGTACAGAGGGTTCTTTCGGTTCATCATCAATGATTGAATGCCCAACATAACTGAGATAGAAATAATCTTGTGCAGAAACGAGCGCTTCAAGAAACAGATAGCGATCATCATCGCGCTTAAAGCGATCGCCTTTCTGTCGATGATACTGCATAAGATCAAAGCTATTTGGTGTGCTTTGCCGTGGGTACTCCCCTTCATTCATTCCAAGCAAGCACACCACGCGGAATGGGATTGAACGCATTGGCAATAAGGTGCAAAAATTCACTTTCCCCGCCAAAAAACGTAAGTTATGCGGGTTTTCTTGCAAATAGCCACTCATCACTTCCGTCACCACTTCTGCGCCAAGTGTTTGTTCAAATTGCACATTGACCAAAGGTTCAGCAAAGGTTTCAATGCAATCATTAAGATACCATTGGGTTTCTTGGCTCGTTTCATCAAATTGGAAAAAGGTTTCCACCAGTTGGAATAAAGCTTGCTGCCATTGCTCAACAGAATGTTCGCCGCAAAGTGTTTGATACCATTGATAAAGTTGTTCAATAAATTCCGCTAAATAGCCTGCTAATTGCCCTTTTAAGCCGTAACTATTATCAAAACCTAGGCTGTCTTGCCAAATGCCATTTTCTTCACGCATTGCATAGCCGAGCAACATTCTCTCCAGCCCTGCTTTCCACGCATTATAATTTTCTTGCGCTACGCCCTGATATTTTTCCAAGCCAAAGCGAATACCTGAATGTTCCACCCAATGATGAATATAAGGTAGATCTTCAAGCTCAATATAAAAACGGGCGCGAATACTTGGAATATCGAGAAAATCCAGCACATCTTGCGCGCTAAACAGACTTTCTTTCAGGTTTAACAATTTGATGAAAGCCGACACAATCACATCATTTTCCGACAATTTATTATCCGAAATAGAAAATGGAATGTAAGGCTTACCTTGTTCAAAAACTGCGCGAATATAAGGGGTATATTTATCAATATTGGCCACCATTACCACCACATCTTTTGGTGTTAGGCTCGGATCTTGATTAAATAAATGCAGTAAATAATCCTGCAAGGCTTCCACTTCTCGCATTGCGCTATAACAGGCGTGAATGGAAAAAGACGGATCTTGCGCTGCAAAATGCAGCGGCTCACTACCCGTTGGCGTAAGCGTTAAAATGCGTTGCTGAATTTGGTGTAATAAGCTGTCTTCTGCCAATTCTACATAGGCATTAATTTCATTACTTTGCAGATCAGTAAGCAGATAAAGGAAATCGCGCCCTTGTTTGCCCCAAGAAGAAAGTAACGGGTTACCCACTTGCAACATTTCTTGCTCGGCAGTGCGCTCATACTGCTCTTGCTCTAGTCGCGCAATTTGCTGATGAGAAAATAATGGGTTAGATTGTTGGCTTTGTTGATCGGTGCGGGAACGCTGTTGTAATTTTTGCCAATATTGCTTATCGACAATATCGCCCCAATACTCACGGCAAGGATTAGTGAAAAATAAATGCACATCACAAAACTCACTGATGCCGTTGAGAATTTCCAAATATACTTTTGGCAGAGCTGAAATACCAAACACAAAAATGCGTTTTGGCAGTTTTAGCGGTACTTTTTCACCCAGTAACTGAAGAAATTGTTGGTGTAAATGCGCCCTGTGCCAAACTTCTTCACTGCCATTTTGCTGTTGAATTTCAGCCACTAATGCACGCCACAAAATGCCTTGCCATTCAATATGGCGTGTAATTTGATCGGCTAACTGTTGTTTATCTTCACTTTTCTGTGTCGCAATTTGTTGCGCGATGCTGCTGTCTGCATTTTTTTCCCACGCACTGATCCAATCTGGGCGATACACTAGATATTGGTCAAATAAATCTGCCACTTTTTCTGCCAGCTGATACAACTTTTGTTGTGCCGATTGCGGTGCAGAATTGAGATAATCACGCAATGGTGCAAAGGCGGGTTGTGCTAAATATTGCGGAATCAATCGCATTAAGCGCCATACTATCTGCTCTTTGGCAAATTGATTTTGCTGCGTTACATTAAACAAATTATCGCGATACAGCTGCCAAATAAAGGTCGCTGGCATAGGAAATTGTAAATTCGCTGAAATCCCTTGCTTTTCCGCAATTTGCCATTGCAGCCACTGCGCCATTCCGGGACTTTGTACCAAAATAATTTCCGACTGCAACGGATCGTCCAACGGCATTGTTTTCATTAAATGCAGTAGGATCTCTTTTTGTGTTTCAAGCAAATTGGAATAATAAACGGTTAGCACAGAATTTCCTTTTATAAGCTGGTTTCCCCTGTGGGATAACGCACAGTAACTTTATTTTATGACAATGAAGATGAAAAATAAGCTGATTTTCAATTTGAGTTTGACAACTCAGCCCCATAAACAGACGCTGATGCTGATTATGCGCAATAGAAATGGCTTGTAAATCTTGATAAATTTTCACCGCACTTTGCCGCTGGTGCGTGAGCCATTGATTAATGGACAGAAAAATACCACTAAATAGGGTTAAAGTCATTAGCAAAGAAAATAAATTCATTCCTTTGTATTTTAGCGGTCTATAAAGGCTCGAAATCATACCAGCTCCTTTTTGCTAGCCGCCAAAAACGATAAGCCTGAACCACTTCTTGTAGCGTTTTCTTATTGTAAACCAATTTCACATTTTCCCCTTGATGTAATTGCCCTTTCGTAATCACTGCGCCACGAATTTCCCCTTTGCCAGATAAAGTTAAATCTCCTTCTGCCACAATCACCGCATAAATATTGCCGTTGATTTCCCAATGCTTCTCGTGTTCAGAAAACCAATAAAGGGGATATTTGCTGATATTTTCTTGCTGTAAAAGTTTGGCAAACAAAGGTGTGATCTCAGGATCAAAATATTGCGAAAATTCCCCCCGCACTTATGCCACGACTTGGCGTTTTCTGAAATAAACTTATTCGCTCGCACCAAGCAAAAATGCGCGGGGTCATCAAAAGTGCGGTGTTTTTTTGTTGGATTTTTAAACTCAAGACGATAGACAGAATCCGCATAATCTAAGGGTAATTTTCGCATTCCTGTTGCAGATTTTCGCTGCTTATTGGCAAGAGCACTACATTATTTTCCGCATAATATTTTTGCTGCGCATTCATTGCTCGATAAAAATGCAGCTCTTCTTGATTAAACAACATTGCGATCATCAATAATGAACTAAGCAACAACAATAGAGTTAGGGTAACAATGCCTTTTTGTGCTTTCATTCTGCACCGCCTTGATTGAGCAAAGGAATGACCATTTCGCTTTCATATTCAATATGCGGTTGTTTGACGAGTTGCCCTTTTAACTGTGCTACAAGCAACAAATCTTTTAGCCACTGCAAAGAAAAATGGGTGATCGCAATTTCACGATCATCGAACAGATCCACCCAACCACCTTTCTCACAAGCGGGTTGCTGAGTGTAAGTTTGGCATTCTTCTTTTGTGCATTTTTGCTTAACGGTGTTTTTGTAAGTTAAACGCGTTTCTAACATTTTTTGCTTTAGGCGATAACCGAACAATTCACGTTCGATTTCTTTTGCTCGATTTTTACCATTTTCGACGCATAATCCTTTGGTGTAAGTAGAGCCAATACAACCTGAATTATCCAAATCATAGAAAAATAACACACAGCTATTCGGTTTTTCTCCCGAGGCTTGGCTAACAACAAGGCTTGTGCCTTGTTCATCTTGCTCAAACAAAGCAAAATTATCCACTTTACGCTTTCCAACGGCTGCACGAACCCCCGTGCGGCGTAAATCTTTGCCGATTAATTGTAGGGTTCTTTCTATTTCGGCTTGTAAAAAAAGCCGTGCATTCATTTGCTGAATTTGCCATTGGCTATGTTGATAAAATTTCACGATGGCGATTAATAACAAGCTAGATACTGACAAGGCGATCATCAAACCTAGCAAACTTTGCCCTTTTAAATAGCGGTTCATCTAAGGCTCTCCGCACGCACTGAGCGAATTCGCCTGTTTTAGCTTTAGGCTACCCACATTAAAAAAAGAAAATAAGGTTTTCGCTTGCCCTGCTTGCAATAAGAAACAGTCCGCTTGAATGGTGTTGCGGATACCGCTGAATCTAGCCATTTCTTGCGGAAAATAATGTTTACTGCTAATCATTGTTTGCGTTGGAAACAAGGGTTGATAAATATTCGCCATTAGCTCGTCTACACATAAGTGCGGTTGTAAACAGTTGCATATTTTTTCGCTTTTGACTTGCGCCGCAATGCACCATTTTTGACTTGCTAGATCGCGATTCGCCACTAAAAACCATACTTGATTCGAATTTTCCACGCGCCGTTGAATTGTGCGGAAAAATAAATATAAGCGCTGTTGCTCTTTGCTTAACAACCATTGTTCCTGATTCTGTTGCCATACAGGCAAGGTCGTAACCAATAGCATACTGGAAATCAATAGTACGATAAGAGATTCTAATAGGGTGAAGCCTTTCATTTTAGCCATAATAAAAACGCGGATTTTTCAACCGCACTTTTGCCTTTGTTTATCGGTAATTTTCTATACGCAAGCCTAACAAGGGCGGTGCTTTTTTAGTAGGAAATGAAGAACGTTTTGGAATCGAGATCGCAAAAATAATCAGAAAATAAGAATAAAACGTAGAATGTGATAGATTAAAAATAATGAGGTGGAAGATAGATTGTTATGAGAATTTAAGGGATAAATTGATGATGGTGGGTCGTGAAGGAT
>NZ_PQVI01000036.1 GCF_002921145.1 Avibacterium endocarditidis | reverse complement strand
AAAATGACAAAAAACTTCCTCGCCGAGATCGGCACTGAAGAGTTGCCACCAAAGGCACTCAAAAAATTAGCAACCGCGTTTGCGGAGAATGTAGAAAATGAATTAAACCAAGCTGGTTTAGCATTTGATAAAGTGGAATGGTTTGCCACTCCACGCCGTTTAGCGGTGAAAGTATTGGGGCTGGCGGAAGCGCAGCCAAGCAAAGAAGTGGAAAAACGTGGGCCTGCGGTTGCGGCAGCGTTTGATGCGGAAGGCAAGCCTACTAAAGCGGCAGAAGGCTGGGCGCGTGGTTGTGGTATTAGCGTGGATCAGGCAGAGCGTTTAGTTACCGATAAAGGCGAATGGCTGGTGCATCGTGCGGTGATTGAAGGGCAGCCGACCAAAAATCTTCTGCTTGGCATTATCAGCAATGCCCTGGCGAAATTGCCAATTCCAAAAACAATGCGTTGGGGCGATAAAAGCGAGCAATTTGTGCGCCCTGTACATACCGTAACCCTATTATTTGGTGATGAGCTGATCGAGGGTGAAATTCTTGGTGTAGCCAGTGGTAAAACTATTCGCGGACACCGTTTCTTAGGCGAACAACAATTCAGTATTGATAATGCCGATCAATATCCTGAGATTGTGGAGCAAAAAGGCAGCGTGATCGCAGATTTTGAACGCCGTAAAGCGATTATTTTGGAAAATTCTCAACAAAAAGCCACCGCACTTGGTGGTGTGGCGGATATTGAAGAAAGCCTGCTTGATGAAGTTACCGCATTGGTGGAGTTTCCAAATGTGCTAACTACGAAATTTGAAGAGCGTTTCCTTGCCGTGCCAGCAGAAGCCTTGGTTTACACAATGAAAGGCGATCAAAAATATTTCCCAATTTACGATAAAACGGAAATTATTACCGCACTTTTTTTCGTATCCAATATTAATCCGCAAGATCCAACGGCGATTATTGAAGGAAACGAAAAAGTGGTACGTCCACGCTTAACGGACGCGGAGTTCTTCTTCAAAACCGATTTAAAACAGCGTTTGGAAGACAATCTACCACGTTTGAAAACCGTCTTGTTCCAACAACAGCTTGGTACCTTGTTTGATAAAACGGAACGCATTGAAAAGCTCAGTGGCGAAATTGCGGCACAAATTGGGGCGGACGTGGCGAAAGCAGAGCGTGCAGGCTTGTTATCAAAATGTGATTTAATGACCAATATGGTGTTTGAGTTTACCGATACGCAAGGCGTAATGGGAATGCACTATGCCCGCCACGACGGTGAAGATGAAGAAGTGGCGGTGGCGTTAAATGAACAATATATGCCGCGTTTCGCTGGTGATGAACTTCCACATTCTCTTGTGGCTTGTGCAGTGGCATTGGCGGATAAATTAGACACCTTGACAGGGATTTTTGGCATTGGCCAGCACCCGAAAGGAGATAAAGATCCGTTCGCCTTACGCCGTGCCGCATTGGGCGTGTTGCGTATCATCGTAGAGAAAAAATTACCATTAGATATTCAAGATTTGGTAGATAAATCTGTACAAATTTATATTGACCAGAGAGATAATTATTTTAAAGATGAGTTAAAGCTTCACAAAGATAATGAAAATGATTTAATTATTTTGAAAGAACAGCAAAATAAATTACTAGCAATGGGATTCCCTTTTAGTAACAAAAACGTTGTCAAAGATGTAGTGGACTTTATGCTTGGTCGCTTCCGTGCGTGGTATCAAGAAGAAGGTATTGCGGTAGATGTCATTCAAGCGGTGCTGGCTCGCCGTCCTACTCGTCCAGCTGATTTTGATGCGCGTGTGCGTGCGGTGGCACATTTCCGTACCCTTGATGCAGCAGAAGCCTTAGCCGCTGCGAATAAGCGTGTGAGCAATATTTTAGCCAAAGCAGAAGGCGAGATTGGCGAGATCCATTTAGATCGTTGTGTCGAGCCTGAAGAAAAAGCCTTGGCAGAAAGCGTGCTAGCGTTACAAAACGAAGTGCAGCCATTGATTGCCAAAGGCGACTATGTGGCGGTGTTGGATAAACTCGCCAACTTACGTCAACCGGTGGATAATTTCTTTGAGAAAGTGATGGTAAACGCCGAAGATCCACAACTTCGTCAAAATCGTTTAGCCATTCTGAAAACCTTGCAAGGATTGTTCTTACAAGTGGCGGATATTTCCTTATTGCAATAGTTTCTTTTTTTAAGCCTAGCCCCGTTCTGCAAAGTGCGGGGCTTTTTTTGTAAATTTTTCTGAAAAAAGCACCGCACTTTAAATAAGCTATGCATAACATTTTCTATATCTTATTGAAATTACAGATAAGAAATAAAATTAATCCTGTCTTGTGAATGGCTACTAATGACTTTTCGCAATGGGTATTGGTTAAGATTTTGGTAAAACTGCTCGAGAGCATTGTCCAACAAATGCTTTAATTGGCATTGTGGTTGTAATCCACATTTAGGAGAAACGCAGTTTACCAACGGCTCATTGCCTTGAAAGGTGCGTAGCATCTCGCCTAAAGGCAAATCTAATGTGCTTTCCGCCAAACGAATACCGCCGCCTTTGCCACGACTGGTAATCAGCCATTGTTGTTTTGCCATAAAATGGACGATTTTGACCAGATGATTTTGTGAAAGGTGAAGCTGCTTAGCAAGGCTGGCGATTGTATGCGTGCATTCCTGCTGACGCGCAAGATAGATCAGCACACGAAAACCATAATCAGTAAATTTATTAATTTGCATTGCAACTCCTTAGGTGGTGCATTGTAGTCTATTTCACCATATAGCTTATTGATAAATAATCACTTGCCAGCCTAGCATTAAAGATGTATTTTAAATGCATCTTTAATAAACCAAAAGGACTTTCTATGTCATTAACAGCAGATCAAATTGAATTAGTGAAAGCCACAGTGCCAGTGCTACGCGAAAACGGTGTTGCGCTCACTTCTTATTTTTATAACAGAATGCTCACCAATCATCCTGAATTAAACAAGTGTTTAACCTTGGACACCAACGTAGCGGTGCGCAGGCTCGTTCTTTAGCGAATGCGGTATTAGCTTATGCGGAAAATATTGAAAATCCAGCCGTGCTATTGCCAGCAGTTGAATTAATGGCGCATAAACACGTCAGCCTTGATATTCAAGCGCCTGATTATGCCATTGTGGGCAATAACTTACTTCATTCGATTAGTGAAGTATTGCAAATTTCAATGGACGATCCATTAATTGAAGCTTGGACAGCCGCCTACAATCAATTAGCGGATATTTTGATTAGCACAGAAAAAGCCATTTATGACGAACATCAGCAAACTAAAGGGAGCTGGTTAGGCTGGCGTAAATTCAAAATTGCTAAGAAAGTGGAAGAAAGCAGTGAAATTACCTCTTTCTATTTGCAGCCTGTTGATGGCGGCGATTTGCCAACTTACAAAGCAGGGCAATATATCTCGGTGCGTGTTTTCGTTCCAGAATTAGGCTTAAAACAGCCGCGTCAATATACCCTTTCTGATAATCCAAAATCAGACTATTTACGCATTTCAGTAAAACGTGAAGATCCAAAAGGTGAGCTAGCAGGCGGCTGGGTTTCTACCACCTTACACGGATTAAACGAAGGCGATGAAATTGAAGCCACTGCGCCAACGGGCAACTTCTTCTTAATTGATAGCCAAAAACCAAATGTCTTTATCAGTGGTGGCGTGGGCTTAACCCCGATGATTGCAATGCTTAACCAGTTAGTAGAGCAAAATGTACCTTCGCCTGTGAGCTTTATCCACGCTTGTCGTAATGCCGATGTACACGCAATGAAAGCGCACGTTGATGGGGTAAAAGCGCAATATCCAAATGTTAGCAGCTTCACAGTTTATGAAGTGGAAGATGCACAAGCAGACGCAACAGGGCGTTTAAATTTAAGCCAAATTCCAACCGCACTTTTACCGAAAGACGCGGATTACTATCTCTGTGGCCCAATGGCATTTATGCAAGCGCAGTACAAATCTTTAGTAGATTTAGGTGTGCCAGCAGAGCAAATTCATCTTGAGGCATTTAATACAGGTGGCGTTAAGTTGGATTAATGCTTTCGCGCTAATATAAGAAAACAGGGTGGAATGGAATATTCAGCCCTGTTTTAGTGAAACGTTAAGCCTGTTAGGTATGGCTTTAAAAGTTTAACTCCACGAGAGAAAATTCTCACTATATATAGTAAATGCCATTGATAACCCAAATTCAAAATATGAAAGCAAGTTATGGTAAGCAAATTCAATAATGATAGAAGCTTACCACATAATAAATGAAACTACCGTAAGTTGCATTATTATCAAGATTACTTACGCCAAGTCGTACCATTTGGGCCGTCTTCTAACACAATGCCCATTGCGTTGAGTTGATTGCGGGCTTCGTCGGCGGCGGCCCAGTTTTTGGCAGCGCGGGCTTCGTTGCGTTGTTTGATTAAGGCTTCGATTTTTGCCACTTCATCATCGTCAGCACCTGCTTGTAAGAAACTTTCAGGATCTTGTTGTAATAAGCCTAAAATATCGCCTAATTCACGCAAACGTGCAGCAAGTTGATTTGCTTTGGTTTTATCTTCGCCTTTTAATTTATTGATTTCGCGCGCCATTTCAAATAGCACAGAAATGGCATTTGGCGTGTTGAAATCATCGTCCATTGCTTCTTTAAATTGGGCGACAAATTCTTCACCGCCTTGTGGAGCGACTGTGGCATCGGTGTCGCGTAATGCGGTATATAAACGCTCTAATGCGCCTTGCGCAAGGTTAAGGTTTTCTTCGCTGTAATTAAGCTGGCTGCGGTAATGGGCAGTGAGTAAGAAATAACGCACCACTTCGCCGTTATAATGATTTAACACATCGCGAATGGTGAAGAAATTGCCGAGAGATTTCGACATTTTTCTTTATCCACCATAATCATTCCCGAGTGAATCCAATAATTGACATATTCGCCATCGTGCGCGCAGCAGGATTGAGCAATTTCGTTTTCGTGATGTGGGAACATTAAATCGGAGCCACCACCGTGAATATCAAAATGATCGCCTAGCTGTTTGCTGTTCATTGCGGAACATTCAATATGCCAGCCCGGACGGCCTTTACCCCAAGGGGAATCCCAGCTTGGTTCATTCGGTTTAGACATTTTCCATAGCACGAAATCCATCGGGTTTTTCTTGATTTCTGAAATCTCAATTCGTGCGCCAGCTTGCAGTTGGCTGAGATCTTGACGCGATAATTTGCCATATTGCGGAAAACTTTCAATATCAAACATCACATCACCATTTTCTGCCACATAAGCGTGTCCACGTTGAATTAATTTCTCAACAATATCAATGATTTCTGGAATATGGTGGGTGGCACGAGGCTCAACATCTGGGCGAAGAATATTTAACGCATCAAAATCGCGGTACATTTCAATAACCATTCGATCCACCAGTTGATCGCAGGTTTCTTTGTTTTCTAAGGCGCGTTTAATGATTTTGTCGTCCACATCGGTAATGTTGCGCACATAAGTGAGATCGTAACCCAAATAGCGTAAATAACGGGCAATTACGTCAAAACAAACAAAGGTGCGTCCGTGTCCGATATGGCAGAGGTCATACACCGTTACGCCGCACACATACATTCCCACTTTATTCGGGTGAATGGGAGTAAAAACTTCTTTTTCTCGACTTAATGTATTGAAAATTTTTAGCATTTGTTTGTTTCTCTTGAAATTAGACAAAATAATGAGCTGGAATTATACCGCACTTTTGTGAAATAATAACCGCCTTTATCAGTTAGAGGAATACAACGATGACAATGGTTACCTTACACACTAATTTCGGCGACATTAAAATCGCATTAAACAGCGAAAAAGCACCGATCACCGCAGAAAACTTTCTAAATTACTGCAAAAACGGCTTTTATGATAACACAATTTTCCACCGTGTTATTGATGGTTTTATGATCCAAGGTGGTGGAATGGAAGCGGGTATGCGTGAAAAAAATTACCAACGCACCAATCAAAAATGAAGCCAACAATCGCCTAAGTAACAAACGTGGCACAATTGCAATGGCACGCACGAGCGATCCACATTCTGCAACGGCGCAATTCTTTATTAACGTGGCAGACAACACGTTCTTGGATTATCGTTCAAAAGAAATGTTCGGCAAAGAAGTGGTACAAGATTGGGGCTATGCCGTGTTCGGTGAAGTGATTGAAGGAATGGATGTGGTGGATAAAATCAAAGGCGTGAAAACAGGCAACAAAGGTTTCCACCAAGACGTGCCAGTGGACGACGTGGTGATCCAGTCTGTTACCGTAGAATAAAATTAATGAAATATTGATGAATAAAGGAGGCTTGCCTCCTTTTAAAATAGTTAAAATTTCCACCGCTCTTTTTTTACCGCACTTGGCGCTAAGGAGATCACAATGCAAAATGAAAAATGGTTGCAATGGATAATCGAATTGCAAGGCTTGGCACAAGCGGGCTTGTTTTATTCTAAGAATAAATTTGATTTGGAGCGTTTTCAGCGTATCAGAGAAATCAGCGCCGAAATGTTGCAAGCTCAATCGGATTTGCCTTTAGCGCACATAACACAGTTATTTTGCAACGAAACGGGCTATCAAACGCCAAAAATTGATACCAGAGCGGCAATTTTTCAAGATGATCAAATTTTGCTCGTGCAAGAAGAAAATGGCTTATGGGCATTACCCGGTGGCTGGTGTGATGTGATTGCCACGGTAAAAGAAAATGTGGTGAAAGAAGTCAAGGAAGAAGCTGGGTTAGATGCCGTCGCCGAATTTGTTATCGCCTTGCAAGATCACGCGAAAAATAATCCACCAGCTCTTGCGCATAATGTGTGCAAAGTGTTTATTTACTGCCGCGCCACAGGGGGAGAATTTATGCCAAACAGCGAAACCTTAGCCAGTGGCTATTTTTCCTTACACGACTTACCGCCTTTGGCGACAGGCAAAACCACTGAAGCACAAATAAAAATGTGTTTTCAGGCACACCAAGCCGAGCATTGGCAGACCATTTTTGATTAACAGGAATTCCCGTGCCATTTTTTGATACTCACACTCACCTCGATTATTTACTCGCGACAACCCAACAGCCGTTGGCAGAACTGATGGAAGAGAGCCAACAAGCTGGCGTTGAGAAAATACTCGTGGTGGCAGTGCAAGCAGAAGATTTTAAAAATATTGAAAAAATCACCGCACCAGCAGCTTTACTATGGTTTGGGCTTGCACCCGTTGTATATTAAGCAGCATCGAGTGGCGGATTTAGACTTATTGGCACAACGCTTTGCTAATCGCCCGAAAAATCTCACTGCTGTGGCTGAAATTGGCTTAGAAAAAGGTGTGCCAGAACTATTAACCCCTGAATTATGGCAAAAGCAATGCGAATTTTTTGAGGCGCAACTGAGCCTAGCCAAAGCCAATCAACTACCTGTTAATCTACATTCGCGCAAATCCCACGAAGATCTTTATCGCTTCTTAAAAACCGCACAACTTAGCGTTACCGGCGTGGTACACGGCTTTTCAGGCAGCTATGAACAAGCCAAACGCTTTGTCGATTTAGGCTATAAAATCGGTGTAGGCGGCGTCATCACCTACGCCCGCGCCAACAAAACCCGCGAAACCATCAAACGCCTGCCGCTAGACAGTTTATTACTCGAAACCGACAGCCCCGATATGTCCGTATTCGGCTTCCAAGGCCAACCCAACCGCCCAATGCGCGTGCGAGAAACATTCAAGGTGTTATGTGAATTAAGGTCGGAAAGTCCAGATGAGATTGAAGCACGGATTTGGGAGAATAGTGTTGGGTTATTTGGATGATTGTTGTTTTTCGTTGGGATTGATGACGAGGTTTCGCTCGTTGAGCGACTTCCTTTCTTTTGCTTACCCAAAAGAGAGTAAGCAAAGAAAAGAACCCCGATCATCGTCAAATTTCTCTTACTTCCAGACTGCGTTATTTTGTCTTGCCGTACTGGAGTACTGTCTTCGACAAAATTCCTTGTCTGTAAGTGAGAAATTTGACGAACTCACTTTTCCTCATTCCAATAAAATTTTCTTAACGAAAAATCAGCCTGATGTTCACGTTGCTCTCGCTCGGCGTGATTTTTCTAAAAATTTTATTTCCATTCGGGCGGTTTGAACGAGGAATAGATTGGTTAAATTTTAAAGTGCGGTGGGTATTTTTGAATGTTTAAAAGAGACGAAGTGTCTTTAAAAACAATCTCCCATCTTTACTAAAGAGGGAGATTGGTAGTACAACCTAATAACATCGTTACCTTTTAGGATATGCCAGCGCCAAACACAACGTGGAACGCAAATTTCAAAGGGCAATTCCTGTTAGGTAATAAAAAATGGTGTTATTCCTTAACCATCAGTGATAACTTCAGCCGCTTTTTACTCCTTTATGAAGGCTTGCCTAATACTAAATCAGCAACTGTAATAAGGTTATTTGAACAACTTATTGATGAAAACAGCTTAACGCATGCTATCCGTTTGGATATCCTTGACATCAACTAAACGACTAAATATTCAATTCAAAACGGTAATTGAATAAATTTGTTCTTAATGGTAAGAACGATTTCATTTAGCAATGGGCTTTCTCTGTAAAAAACGTTGTGATAAAGAGCAATTCATAGTTCAAGATGCTTCATTAACATTTTATTAACCGTTTTATATTCCGTATGTGTATTTTATCATTTATCAGAAAATAACAAATTCATAATGTTTGATTTTTTTACTCTTATTATAGAAACGTGGTACTAGAGCACGCCCACGTTAATAAATACATAGCTCAACAGAAGAAATCTTGCTTAATTACAAGTTTTTTGCTTTATAGTATGTGTGGGTAGAGTGGGCTTCAGCCCACCGTTCAACACAATTTATCCTTTCGGTAGGCTAAAGCCCCCCTACTTAACGGCTTTGTTAAAAAATCAACGCATATTATTGAAAACGATATATGGGCGGACACATCGGTCCGCCCCTACCTAAAAATAAACAATTCACCAACAAAAAAAATCGCAAAATATAGAGCAATAAACATATCCCACCTTAACCCCACGCTAGAATATAGAATATAAAAATGTAGGGGCTGATCTATGTGTCAGCCCGTTTGATGTTGCGTTGTCTTAGTTAATGTAGGAAAAACCAAGTGCGGTGTTTTTTTGGTAAGTTTTTGTAATCCATTAAAAATCAATTCATATGATTTCGAGCGGACACATCGGTCCGCCCCCACCTAAAAATAGACAATTTACCAACAAAAACAAAATCGCAAAATATAGAGCAATAAACATATTCTACCTAACACCACTCTAGAATAGAGAACACAAAAATGTAGGGACTGACCTATGTGTCAGCCCGTTTGATGTTGCGGTGTCTTATTTTATGTAGGAAAGGTTTAAGTGCGGTGTTTTTTGGTAAGTTTTTGTAATCCATTAAAAATCAATTCATATGATTTCGAGCGGACACATCGGTTCACCCCTACCTGTGAGATAACATAATAAACACTTATTTGGATCTTATAATGCAAATGAAAATCCCCGCTTACAGAGGGGACTTTCATCTATTTTATGATTTTTGTTAGCGGATAAAATAATTTTCTATGTTTTGCCTCCAACTCTTTAAATTCAATAAAACCTAATCGTTCATAAAATGAAACCGCATTGTCATCTTTTTCTTCAACAACCAAAATTGCAGCGCCTATATTGGTATTTTTTATCTTGTAGATCGCATCAACAACCAAGAATTTACCATATCCTTGCTTTTGAAAACGATCATCAATGGCTAGCCGCCCAATTAATACACTTGGGATATTAGGGTATGGGATCCCCTTATTTACTCTTTCTTGTGGTATATCTGAAACGGACACGGATAATGCTGACAACGTGTAATATCCAATAATCTCAGCTTGTTTGTGGTCTATAAGTACAAAACATTTTGCCAGCCCCTTTTTTACATCTTGAGAAGCATACTGGCGAAAGTATTTTTCCAATTCTTTATTGGAACAAGAAACGTATTTCGCTTAATCTCTAAATTTTCTAAGGGGAGTACAGTTAAATTTTTAAATTTTCCTTGAATCATCGCACCTCCTTGTTGGCGGATAAATATTCTTCATACACATCAAGAGCATTTTTCATTGACTGATTAAGGTTCAAATGGTTTGCTTAAACTTTCGATGAGCAAAGCCTGATCATTTAATGTCAAACGTAGCTCCTGATGTTCTGCAATGGTTTTTTTGGCTTCTTCATAAGCAACGCTCACAACGAAGTCCGTTAATGTTCGCCCCGAAATTGCAGCGGCTTGCTTAAGTATTCGATATATATCTAAATTTACTTTAGCCTCCAATCTTGCTTTTGTTGTTGCTGTCATAGTCTTTTTCCTTTGTCGTTAGTTAATCTAGATGAAATTATACGGCTATTGGACGTACAAACAACAATATTCCGCCATAGAATTTTCCTTTCCTAAAAATAGAATAACCCCTCTTTGTAGTAAAGAGGGGGTTAGGAAAAGCCAAGTGCGGTGTATTTTGAGAAAGCTTTTGTAATCCATTAAAAATCAATTCATAGGATTTCGGGCGGTACACATCGGTCCGCCCCTACCTGAAAATAGACAATTCACCGACAAAAAATAAAACTCGCGAAAATATAGAGC
>NZ_PQVI01000035.1 GCF_002921145.1 Avibacterium endocarditidis | reverse complement strand
CTTGGCTCGCAAGAAGTCCACGACATTGCTGTGGCATTGGGCATCGATCCTGACATAGCGATCTTTCCCAGTTGCGTTACGGCAAAGTTTGTATTCTTGCTGATGCGGATTCTGATGGCTTACATATTGCCACCCTACTCTGTGCCCTATTCTTACGCCACTTCCCGAAATTGGTAGCGGAAGGACACGTTTATGTGGCAATGCCACCGCTTTATCGTATCGACATTGGCAATGAAGTCTATTACGCCCTTGATGAAGGGGAAAAAGAAGGCATTTTAGATCGGCAAAAAAATAAAAAAGGCAAAATCAATGTGCAGCGCTTCAAAGGGCTAGGCGAAATGAACCCAAGCCAGTTGCGTGAAACCACAATGGATCCCAATACACGCCGTTTGGTGCAGCTCACCTTTGATCAAGAAAATGAACAAAGTGAAACAGAAACCTTTGAATTAATGGATATGCTATTGGCGAAAAAACGTTCTGAAGATCGCAAAATGTGGTTACAAGCCAAAGGAGACCAAGTGGATTTGAGCGTATAAGCTCACCACCAAATAAGCAAGGAAACACCAATGAAAAAGACCTTTTTAGCCTTAATTTTCACCGCACTTTTAAGCGGCAATGTTATCGCCACAGAGCAACATTCAACCAAGTCCAATGCGGTTGAAAATACGAATACGGCGGAAAATACTAATGTAACTGAAAATACCAATTTGTCTGAAAACAAAAGTGCGGTGCAAAATGTGAAAATTTCTGATCTTCCCGTGATTGAAGCAGAACTCACCACCGCGCCAAATGTGCCAGCGCCTATTACGCGCGATTATCCTGCTCGTGTGGTGGTAAAACTGGAAGCGCTGGAAAAAATTATGGAAATTATGCCAAAAGTGCAATTCAAATATTGGACGTACAACGGTTCAACCCCGGCGCCATTTATTCGTGTACGCGAGGGGGATACGGTGGAAGTGCATTTATCCAACCCAATCAATTCCAAACTGCCACATAGCATTGATTTCCACTCTTCCGCAGCCCCTGAAGGCACGGCACTGGCAAGCAACACCGCACCGGGGCATACCAGTATTTATCAGTTCAAAGTGCTATCACCTGGGCTTTATCTTTATCACTGCGCCGCAATGCCTGGTGCGCCGACTCACATCGGCAAGGGAATGTTCGGTTTAATGTTGGTTGAGCCAAAAGAAGGCTTACCGCCAGTGGATAAAGAATTTTATATTGTACAGAACGAATTTTATACCCAAGGGGAATTTGGCGAAGCAGGCTTGCAAGTTTTTAGTATGCAAAAAGCGAGCTATGAACTGCCTGACTATGTGGTCTTTAACGGCCATTATGGCTCAATGCTCGGCGATAATGCGTTAAAAGCCAAAGTGGGCGAGAAGTTACGCTTTTATGTCGGCAACGCTGGGCCCAATAAGGTGTCCTCTTTCCATTTGATCGGCAAGCCTTTTGATACGGTGTATGTGGAAGGTGGTTCATTGCAAAATCACAATGTACAAACCACCTTAATTCCTGCTGGCGGCGCGATGATGGCTGAAACCACCATTCCTGTACCCGGCCCTTATCCTTTTGTGGATCATTCTATTTTCCGTACCGAAAAAGGCGCGAAAGGCGTGTTAATGGTAAGTGGGGAAGAAAATCCACAAATTTTCAGTGGAAAATTAAAAGATGAGCCTTACACCAAGCGCAATCCTGATGCGGACGTGTCCACAGGGTTTCAACATTAAAAATCGCGCAAAAAACCACCGCACTTTAATTTTAACGAATATAAGAGAAAAACAAATTTATGGCAGAAATTAATTACGAAGGCATTGAGCAAATGCCACTGCAAAACTTCACCGAAAGTGCCTATTTGAATTATTCAATGTATGTGATTATGGATCGCGCATTGCCCTTTATTGGTGATGGATTAAAGCCCGTGCAGCGCCGTATCGTCTATGCAATGTCAGAATTAGGGCTCAATGCCACGGCGAAATATAAAAAATCGGCGCGTACCGTGGGGGACGTATTAGGTAAATTCCACCCGCACGGTGATACCGCTTGTTACGAAGCTATGGTGCTAATGGCGCAGCCTTTCTCTTATCGTTATCCGCTTATTGATGGACAAGGAAACTGGGGGGCGCCTGATGATCCGAAATCCTTTGCGGCAATGCGTTATACCGAATCGCGTTTAGCCAAAATTTCAGAAATTTTGCTCAGCGAACTGGGGCAAGGCACGGTGGAATTTCAGCCTAACTTTGACGGCACATTAGAAGAACCCGAATACCTCCCCGCACGCCTACCGCATATTTTACTTAATGGCACAACGGGGATTGCCGTGGGAATGGCAACGGATATTCCCCCACACAATCTCAATGAAGTAGCCGATGCGGCGGTAATGCTGTTGGATAACCCAAAAGCCAATTTAGATGATGTAATGAGCGTGCTGCAAGGGCCTGATTATCCAACGGAAGCAGAAATTATTTCGAGCAAAGAAGATATTCGTAAAATTTACGAGCAAGGACGCGGCTCAATCAAAATGCGTGCGGTATGGAAAAAAGAAGATGGCGAAATCATCATTAGCGCACTGCCCCACCAAGCCTCGCCATCAAAAATCATCAGCCAAATCGCGGAACAAATGAATGCGAAAAAACTGCCGATGGTAGAAGATATTCGTGACGAAGCGGATCACAATAACCCAATCCGTATCGTGCTAGTGCCACGTTCCAACCGCGTGGATACCGATGCCCTAATGGCGCATTTATTTGCTACCACGGATTTAGAAAAAAGCTATCGTGTGAATATGAATATGATTGGCTTGGACAACAAGCCTGCGGTGAAAAATCTGCTGCAAATTCTCACCGAATGGCTGACTTTCCGCCGTACCACTGTAACCAGACGTTTACAACATCGCTTAGATAAAGTGCTGAACCGACTGCATATTTTGCAAGGTTTGATGATTGCTTTTTTAAATATTGATGAAGTGATCGCCATTATTCGTAACGAAGACAAGCCAAAGCAGGAATTAATGACGCGCTTTAATTTAAGTGATGAGCAAGCCGAGGCCATTTTAAACTTACGCTTACGCCAATTAGCCAAATTGGAAGAGCACGAACTGCAAGCGGAACAAGATAAATTAGAGCAAGAGCGGTTGAATTTAGAGCAAATTTTGGGATCAGAGCGCCGTTTAAATACGCTCATCAAAAAAGAAATTCAGCAAGATGCGAAAACCTTTGCTAGCCCTCGCCTTTCACCAATCGTAGAGCGTGCGGAAGCTAAAGCAATGGCTGAAAACGAAATGATCCCCGCTGAACCTGTTACCGTGATTTTATCGCAAATGGGCTGGGTGCGTTGTGCCAAAGGCCACGACATTGATCCGCAAGGGCTAAGCTACAAAGCAGGCGATGGTTATCTGGCGCACGCCTGCGGAAAAAGCAATCAGCCTGTGGTATTCCTTGATAGCACAGGACGCAGCTATGCGGTAGAACCACTATCCTTGCCTTCTGCACGCTCACAAGGCGAACCACTCACGGGCAAACTTTCCTTGCCAGCAGGGGCTACGGTTTCCCAAGTGTTAATGGAAAATGATGAGCAAAAATTATTAATGGCATCAGACGCAGGCTATGGATTTATTTGCCAATTTAGCGATTTAGTGGCGCGTAACAAAGCAGGTAAGGCCTTGATTTCCTTGCCAGAAAACGCTCAAGTCTTGCCACCATTAAGTTTACAAGAAAATAAAAACTTGCTGGCACTCACTTCCGCAGGCAGAGTGTTGATTTTCCCAGTGCAAGATCTGCCTGAATTATCCAAAGGAAAAGGCAACAAAATCGTTTCTATCCCTGCGGCTAACGCAAAAGATCGCAGCGAATTATTAGTACGCTTATTGTTAATTTCCGAACAAGCAAACTTGGTATTCCATTCAGGCAAACGTAAAATCACACTTAAAGCGGAAGATTTACAACGCTTCCGTGCTGAACGTGGACGCAAAGGCAGCCAGCTGCCAAGGGGCTTGCATAGTGGCGCAGAAATTGAAGTGATTGAGCCAAATCAATAAAACCTAAATATGCTTATAGGCGAATCATCAGGTTCGCCTATTTTTTCTCTTTTCTCTCGCTAAATTTTTGATATTGCTCACAAATTTTAACTTTAACGCAAGCTTTTTTATTTTTTCTGCTTTATGATGAAAAAAATGATCTCCGTATTATAGAGAGTAGAGAGGATAAAATGAGCCGTATTGAACAACATATTTCTCACCGTTTACAACACGCCTTAGCCCAATTAGAAAATCAAAATTTGGCACAAGATCTTTGGCATATTTTTGCCGAACAACATTTTCAAGGATTTCTACCGCACTTTGCCGTACAGCATTTATGCCAAAAACATCAATTAGATCCTAAAACCCTTTCTTTATTGTTGTTACCCGTGAGCGCAACCTATGCCAATCCAACCATCTCACAATTTAACGTGGGTGCGGTGGCAATTGGCGAAAGTGGCAATTTCTACTTTGGCGGAAATCAAGAATTCTGCGCCACCAATATTCAACAAACTATTCACGCAGAACAAAGTGCCATTTCTCATGCTTGGATGCGCAAAGAGAAAAAGCTCACCGACATCACGGTGAATTACACCCCGTGCGGCCATTGTCGTCAATTTATGAACGAATTAAATAGTGCAGACAGCTTGCATATTCATCTGCCGCATAGCCAAAACAATCTACTACATAGCTATTTGCCTGATGCTTTTGGCCCTGCAGATTTAGCCATTCCTTATCGTTTATTTGACGAAAAAACCAATGGTTTACAATTAACCACAAAAGATCCATTAATTCACACCGCACTTGAAGCCGCAAACCAATCCCACGCACCTTACACCCAAAGTTTCTGTGGGGTTGCGGTAGAATTACAAGATAAACAAGTTTTCCAAGGCAGCTACGCGGAAAACGCCGCCTTCAACCCAAGCCTCCCCGCCCTACAAGTGGCCATCAATTATCTTCTACTAAGCGGTAACGAAGTAGAAAACATCACCCGCGTAGTGATGGTAGAACACCCAGTAAAACTCTCCTACAAACAAATGGCCGAAGAATTATTAGGCTATTTAGGGGAAGTGAAGTTGGAGTATATTGCGGTTTAGTTCTCAATTTTCTCAAAAATTGCGGTTTAGTTCTCAATTTTCTCAAAATATGATCTAAATCACAGTAATATTGATTTAATTTCGGTAAGATTTTTTGTCTTACCGATCTTTTTAGTATTAAGGAGAAGAGCATGCAAGCCTCACTACAAGATATTCTCGATGTGGTTAAAGCAAAAAATCTAACCTATCATCAAAAATTAATGAGCTTAGGCTAATATTGCTGAGCGGCTATTTAATCCCATTGATTTATTAGGCTACACAGAAGAAGAATGGGAATATCTGCAAAATCATATGATTTGTGATTTATGTGAAGGCTATGCCATTTATCGTCCGCGTTATATTTTGCCTGACTATAATGTTTATATTCAAAAAGGCTGTAAGTTCCTTGACTTACCGCCACCAAAAGATCTTGATGAAGTGCTAGATGGCTTGCTCATTCTCTATTCCCATGTTCCGTCCATTACGACTTATCCCGTTTATATTGGACGCTTAGATGAATTACTCGATCCTTTCATTACTGACGAGAAGCAAGATTACATCAAAATTAAACGTTTCTTAAACCATATTGATAAAACTATTGCTGATTCTTTCTGCCACGCCAATATTGGCCCTTATGATACTAAAGCTGGGCGTTTAATTTTACAGGCGGTCATTGAGCTAGAAAATACCACACCAAATATGACTATTCGCTACGATAAACAAAAAACCTCGCGTGAATTTGCAGAACTTGCTGCTAAAGCCTGTTTATTGGTGTCAAAACCGTCTTTTGCCAATGATCCTTATTATATTGAAGATCTGGGAGAACAATATGGTATCGCCAGTTGTTACAATGCGCTGCCTGAATGTGGTGGTGCTTATACCCTGACTCGCTTAAGATTAGGTACTATCGGACGTGCTTGCTCAAGTGTTGATGAAATGGTGAATGAATTATTACCTAAAGTGGCAAAACTTGCCCTTTCCACAATGGATAAACGGCATAAATTTTTGATCGAAGAAAGCAATTTCTTTGAAAGCAGTTTCTTAGCGCAAGAAGAATTTATCAAGCGTGAAAACTTCACCAGTATGATCGCCATTGTAGGATTAGCCGATGCGGTCAATCATCTTTTACAACAAGAAGGCATTAACGAAACCTTCGGGCAAAGCCAACGTGGTGATGAGATCGCCACACTCATTATGGATAAATTGGAAGAAGTCAATAACGCGCATAAAGGGCTTTATGTGGAGCGTACCAATAATCGTTATTTACTACACGCGCAAGTGGGGGCGAGCAACCACGAAGAAGATAAGATGAATACGCCAGCACACCGTATTCGCGTGGGTGAAGAACCAACATTATTAGCGCATCTAAAACAATCGGCCCCATTCCATAAATACTTCCCTTCTGGTACAGGGGATCTCTTTGCTTTCGATCAAACCTATACTGATCATTTAGATGCGGTGGTGGATATTATTGATGGCGCTTTCGCACAAGGCTATCGCTACATTACAACTTATCTAAAAAATACCGATCTCATTCGCGTAACCGGCTATTTAGTGAAGAAAAGCGAGGTTGAGCGTTATCGCAAAGGCGAAGCGGTATTACGCGATACCACTTGGTATGGCTCTGGCACAGACGATTGCGCCAAGGTTTTTGATCGCCAATTACGCGATAAAGAAGATGTAACCGCTCATTTATAATGAAAAGCTCAGCTTCCCTCTCCGAGATCTATGTTCCTCTACATCGGATAATCCCCTTTTCCAATGTAGAGGGACAAGGCAACCGCACCAGCATTTTTCTGCAAGGTTGTAAGCTAAATTGCCTTTATTGCCATAACCCAGAAACTATTCCAAGAAAAAACAGCGAAGCAAAATTAGTCAGCTTGCAATATTTGTATGATCAGGTAATGAACGCCGTGCCGTTTATTCGCGGCATTACCGTTTCCGGCGGTGAACCCACCATTCATCATAAAAAATTAGTCCCACTTTTCACCGCACTTCGCCAGCAGGGTCTAACCTGTTATCTTGATAGCAGCGGATTTTTTGATTATGACAGCACGCAATCCTTAATTGCCGTAACCGATAAATTTCTCTTTGATCTCAAAGGTGATGGCTTAGGCTTACAAACACTCTGTTTTGAACGCCGCAATCAGCAAGGCAAAGTGCCAACTCAAATTATCCCCACAACGCAGCATATCAAAACAGAAAACCTCACCCGAAATTGGCAGAATCTCGCCAAATTATTACCGCACAATAAAATTGAAGAAGTGCGGTTGGTTTTTATCAAAGATTTTTTTGACGCCTACCACTTAGTGGAAAAAGCGGCACAACTGCTACGAGATTATCCCAAGGTGTTATTCAAAATTATTCGAGTGCATAGCAAAGGGGCAAGAGATGAAACTGGTTTAACCCCTTTTATTCCCACAGTGGAAGAAACTCAGGCACTGGCAGCATTTGCTAAACAATGCGGAATACAAAAAATTACCACAATTACCTAAATTCATTCATCAAGGAGCGTAACTATGGATCTCATTATCAGTATTGTCGGGGTTTTCGTCCTGCTTGGCATTGGCTTGCTGTTTTCCAACAACCGCAAAGCCATTAATTTCCGAACTATTTTTGGTGCCTTAGCCATTCAAATCGGCTTTGCTGCGCTGATTTTGTATGTGCCAGCGGGAAGAAATGCCCTGCTTAGCACCGCTGAAGGCGTAAGCAAAGTGATAAATTATGGTAACGAAGGGATCGCCTTTCTTTTTGGTAACCTTGCCGATCCAAGCAATGTAGGCTTTATTTTTGCTTTCAAAGTCCTACCAATTATCGTCTTTTTCTCAGCCTTAATTTCCGTGCTGTATTACATCGGCGTAATGCAATGGGTAATTAAAATTATCGGCGGAGGCTTGCAAAAAGCACTAGGTACATCAAAGGCAGAATCAATGTCGGCGGCTGCCAATATTTTTGTTGGACAAACCGAAGCGCCACTTGTGGTTAAGCCTTTTATTAGCCGAATGACCGAATCTGAATTATTTACCGTAATGGTAGGTGGAACGGCTTCCATCGCAGGTTCTGTATTAGCAGGCTATGCCGGTATGGGTGTGCCACTCACCTACTTAATCGCTGCGTCATTTATGGCAGCGCCCGCAGGCTTATTGTTCGCCAAATTGATGTATCCACAAACAGAAAAATTCAGCGACACCTTAGAAGAAAATGTCAAAACTGAAAAACCAAATAATATCGTTGAAGCGCTCGCCAATGGTGCGGCGTCAGGGGTAACGCTTGCCATCAATGTGGGCGGTATGTTGATCGCCTTTATCGCCTCTATCGCCTTATTAAATGGCTTAATCGGCGGAATCGGTGGCTGGTTTGGCTATGGCGATCTCACCTTACAAAGCCTACTCGGCTATTTATTCCAACCTATCGCTTTCATCATCGGCGTTCCTTGGCAAGATGCTGAAATTGCAGGACAAATGATCGGAATGAAATTAGCCGTAAATGAATTTGTGGGCTATTTAGAGTTCGCCCAATATTTACAACCTGATGCGGCTGTACAACTTAGCGATAAAACCAAAGCCATTATCACTTTTGCTTTATGTGGCTTCGCTAACTTCAGCGCGATTGCCGTACTCATTGGCGGAATTGGCAGTATGGCACCAACCCGCCGCTCCGACATCGCTCGTCTAGGCTTAAAAGCCGTCATCGCCGGCACACTCGCCAACCTAATGAGCGCTACTATCGCAGGATTCTTCATTGATCTCAGTGGTGCTGCATTGAGTTAATCAGTCAAAAATAAAGGCATAGCGGGAATATTCCTGCTATGCCATTAATAAAAAATTGATAAAAAAGCACCGCTCTTTAATTTCTTCTCTTTCTTAAGAGGCCCAACTCCCCCACACTAACATCACAAAAAACAGCAAGGATACTGCCATTTCTGCCATTCCGACTTGTTTAACGGAAAGTTTGTATTTGGGAAGCAAGATTGCGCGGATAAATGGGGGGACGAAAGCCAAAGCTAATAAATATTGCTGGCATAAGGCAAAACCGAGAATGCAGAGTAAATGGAATGCGATGGACGCGTACAGATAGCGTGGATTTTTGCGTTCACGCATTACGGATTTAACGTATAACGTTACGCCAACAAAAAATAAGCTTGGGTAGAGCGCAACCCAGTAGATTTTGTGATCGAATTGTGAATTGGCAAAATAATACGCTGCCATTCCTGCGATGGCGAAAATGATAATGCCGGCAAAATCGTTTAGCAAATTGCGCTCATCTTTTTGTTTTACATAGTAAATATTCACTGCGACAAACGGCAACATTGCTAGCAGGAAATATAAAATATGCCAGTTATGCCATAAGGCCGGCAAGGCAAAAAGTAAGCTGGCAGTGGCGTAAATTAGCGTCCATTTGCGATAAAGCTCAAGATTTCTGCCTTTGAATAAATTTAAAAAGGGATAGGTCATCAAATAAAGGGCGAACCACGCCAATAACAGAAATAAATGCAGCGTGATCGGTGTGGAAAGTAACATTCCGTATAAAAACGGCATCAGTGCCATTACGATAGCACCGTGTTGATTGGAAATAAGCAGTTTCATAATAACAAATAAGTGCGGTGAAAAATTGCCAAGAATTTTAGCTATTTTTGCGCATAATCGCTATAATCCTTGCGAATTATTTTATTTCATAAAAGGAAAAACGATGACAACAATCCAACGTTTTCACGCCAATGAACGCCTTGCCGAAATGTGCGTTTATAATGGTGTGGCTTATTTGGCGGGACAAGTGCCAGAAAATACACAAGGCAATGCGTATGAGCAAACCAAGGAAGTGCTTGGTTTAATTGATAACTTACTGTCTGAAGCGGGATCAGATAAACGCAAAATCTTAAATGCACAAATTTTCTTGGCCGATATGCAAGATTATGCAGAGATGAACCGCGCTTGGGACGAGTTGGTTGATCGCCACAATCCGCCAAGCCGCGCGACCGTAGAGGCCAAACTTGCCGTGCCTGAGTGGAAAGTGGAGATCGTAATTACCGCTGCGGTGTAGCCAAAGTTAATTCCACCAGTAACGGATTATGATCAGAACTGGTGGTCTGCACCGTACGCGCAGATTTCACGCTAAAACCGCGCACAAATACCCAATCAAGCGGATTATCCAAAAAACGTAGCCTATCATCAGGCTGAAATGATAGGGTTGCCAAACCATAAAGTGCGGTGAGTTTTTTGATTAAATTTATCCGCTCTTTATTCCACGCATTGAAATCGCCCGCCAGAATAATTGGCCCCTGATGCTGTTCAATCAGCTTAAACATCGCTTCTAACTGCTGTTGATAATGGCTTGGATTCAGCTCAAAATTCACCAAATGCAAATTAATTGTCAATAGCGATTGCCCGTTGCTCAAGGGAAACGCCATTGCATTGCCCACTTTAGGAATACGAATCCAAGGCTCAATGGAAGATCCTGCGCAATAATATTGTGGTGCAAAACGGCTCATCAGTTCGACGCCTGATTGGTTGCCCAAATAGGTAAAACTGCTGGTATAAAAGTGACGGTGGAAAAATTCACAAAAAAATTATGGGAAGAATGTTGCTCCACCAACTTTTGCTGACTTGACACTTCTTGCAACAAAAGAAAATCTTGCCCTTGCAACAAGCTCGTTAATTGCTGTTGCCAACCTTGATCTTGCCCTTTGTGCATATTCCACACCAACAGGCGAAAATCCTGCTGCTCAATGGGCTTTACAGACTGCTCTGCATAAAAACAAGCTACGGTATTATCCAAGGCTTTATGCTCATAATGTAACGCATTTTCTGTGCGAAATTGAATTTTCAGCTCAGGGTAAATTTCTAGGCTATACCACAAATAGCCAACGCTCAGTAGAATAAATCCTAGCAAGGCGATAAAAAAGGATTTTAGTTTACTCATTTTGATGTATTTTGAAATTTTGTGCTTTCTAAATAATAGCAGTTTACTTATACTACGCCAATTAATTTGGCTTATTCTCCACTCCCTTCTAACTTACCAAATGGAGCAAAATCAGCCACGTTTCTTAGCAAAATTCTTTATTATTTTGATTAAGGCATTTCAATGAACGTTTATACCTATATTTGCTTTCTCTCAGCCATTTCCATTCTGATCGGCTTTGTTACGCAAAAAATTAACGACAAAATTCAATACACCATCGCCATTACCGCCACCTCAATGGTTGCTTCACTGGTGTTATTGGTAATGGGGCATTTCAATTTATTACACGTTGACTTGCTCGCCAAGGGCGTAATGGAACAGATTGATTTTAAAAGTTTCTTACTCAACGGGATTTTAGGTTTCCTCCTTTTTGCCGGCGCATTGGGGATAAAACTGCCAGTAATGAAAAGCCAAAAATGTGAAATCACCATTCTCGCCTTATTTTCTACCTTCGCTTCTACTTTCCTTATCGGCACAACCTTTTATTTCTTAACTTTAGCCCTTGGCTGGGAAGTGGATTTTATTTATTGTATGCTGTTTGGTGCCTTGATTTCCCCTACCGACCCAATCGCCGTGTTAGCCATCATCAAAAATCTCAAAGCACCGAAAAAACTTTCAATGAAAGTGGAAGGGGAATCCTTATTTAATGACGGTGTGGGATTAGTGATTTTCACCACCATCTTTGCCGTGGCATTCGGCGGCAAACAGCCTACCGTGGCTGATGTGAGCGAACTTTTCCTAATGGAAGCAGGCGGCGGTTTGCTGTTTGGTTTGATACTCGGCTTAGTGGCACATTTCCTGATTTCCGCTACCGATGACGGAAGTTTAGAAATTTTGCTCACGCTCACCATTCCAACTGCAGGCTTTATGGTAGCGAATCTACTCGAAGTTTCAGGCGCATTAGCAATGGTGGTTTCGGGCATTATCATCGGCAACTGGACAAGACACACGGGCTTCTCCAAACAAAGCCAGCATTATTTAGATCATTTTTGGGAGATGATCGACCATTTCCTAAACTCTTTGTTATTCCTACTCATCGGCGCGGCAATGTTGCTGGTAAACTTCACCTATCAAGGGATTATTTTAAGCCTACTCGCCATTCCACTTTGCCTAATCTGCCGTTACATCAGCGTGTGGACACCGTTTAAATTCTTAAGTATGAAGACCACCTATAACCCATACACCTTACGCATTCTCACTTGGGGTGGCTTGCGTGGCGGGCTTTCACTCGCAATGGCGCTTTCCATTCCCGTAGGTAGCCTGTATATCCCCAAAATCGGTATGAACGTACGTGATCTGCTTTTGGTAATGACCTACGCCGTGGTAATGTTCTCCATTCTCGTCCAAGGCACCACCATTGAAACAATGGTACGCAAATCCAAAGAAGCCACCTTGCAAGCAAGAGGATATGTGGGGTTAAAGCCGGAGCATAAGGAAGAAACAGAGGCATAAAAAGGAAGGGCTAACTTAGGTTAGCCCTTTTTATATATTAGAAAAAAACCACCGCACATTTTTGTAGAATTAAGATTTGCGCAAAATTCTGCTTGAAACCACACCGGCGGTCATTGCACCGTTTACGTTTAGGGCGGTGCGTCCCATATCAATCAGCGGTTCAATGGAAATAAGTAAGCCGACTAATGCTAGCGGTAAGCCCATTGTGGAAAGTACGATGATCGCAGCAAAGGTTGCGCCGCCGCCAACACCGGCAATACCAAAGGAAGAAAGAGTTACCACTAAAACGAGAGTCAGCAAAAACTCTAATGACATTGGATCGATCCCCACTGTTGGCGCGACCATTACGGCGAGCATTGCAGGATAAATCCCTGCGCAGCCGTTTTGTCCGATTGTCGCCCCGAAAGACGCAGCAAAATTGGCAATGGCTGAAGGCACGTTCAATTTTGATACTTGGGTTTCAATATTCATTGGAATTGTCGCTGCACTTGAACGTGAGGTGAATGCAAACAGCAAGGTCGGAAAGGCTTGTTGATAATAACGAATTGGATTCACTTTCACCAAAGAAAGTAAAATACCGTGTACCACAAACATTAAGAAAATGGCTAAATAAGATGCCACGATAAAGCCGAGCAAATTAAGAATGTCCGCAAGATTTGAAGTGGCAACCACTTTTGTCATCAACGCCAATACGCCATAAGGGGTAAGACGAATCACCACGCGAACAAGGCTCATCACTAATTTATTCAAACTTTCCCCCCCCTTGCGATAAGCGATCGGCAAGTTCTTCATTATCTTGACGAATACGCAAAATCGCCACGCCTAAAAACGCGGCAAAAATCACCACACTGATAATAGAGGTTGGGTTTGCGCCAGTGAGTTCAGCAAACGGATTTTTCGGAATAAAAGAAAGCAACATTGTCGGCACATTCAAGCCAGCCACTTTTTCTGCTCGACCAAGCACGCGATCTTGCGCGGCAAGCTCACGATCGCCTGCCACTAGCCCCTCGGCAGAAAGATCAAATAAATTTGCCATTGTAATCCCTATCACCGCTGCGATTGCTGTTGTAATGAGCAGAACAGAAAGCACGCTAACACTGATCTTGCCCAACGAACTTGCCCCTTGCAAGCGTGCCACTGCAGAGAGAATCGATACAAAAACCAGCGGCATTACAATCATTTGCAGCAATCTCACATAACCACTACCGACAATGCCAATCCAGTTTAAGGTTTCTTTTATCACAGGGGTATTGCTGTCATAAAGAAAATGCAATGCGCCACCAAATAATACCCCTAAAATTAACGCCAAAAACACGCTATGCGATAGCGTATGATTTCGGTTAAAGTACCATTTCACACCGACTAATAAAGCAATAAATATGACTAAATTAATCGCAATATAGCTCCACATTATTTTTGTCCTACTTTTGTTTTTAATTCCTAAGTTTCCAAATAATACTGGCTTTTTCTTATTTCTTTCAATAAAAATTTTGCTATATCTTATACGGTTTTGATCTAATAAGATCAAAAAAAGTACAGTCTTTTCTACCGCACTTTTTTCTTCTTCAATACGCTATTTAGCGGTATTATGTAGCAGTTGCACAAAGCCAAAAAATCAAACAGTTAATCTCAAAAAGAAAGCCTTTGGCTCAATAAAGCTAAAGGCTTTTTAATTCACAACAAATCTTCCATTACAAGTAGATAGGCGATATTTACTCTTGCGGTAAGGGATAATGTTTTAGATTTGCTTGAAAGTAAGTAATGAGCCATAAGTATTCCTTGTGTGTACAAGGTACTCAAAGCTAAACGCTAGACATAAAAAATCGCCCACCTGAATTTTCAGGTCGGCTCAAAGCGTTTTGCCTTGAATACCGTACTGCCACAAGAAATACGTGGACTTTAATAAATGAGTAGCAAACCCAAAATAGAGCCTTAATAAAAGGGTTCTACGCCTATATGGTTCGCTATGCTTCTTTGAAAGAAACTAGGCTAAATATAAATAAATGGTTCATTGGCAAATTGTAGATGTTCATCAATGATTAATGGCATTAATATAATTTATTCCACATAAATCCCATTAAATTTATCTATAAAATCAGAAGACTTCTCTGTGTAAAATGGTAAGCCAATTAGCCTATAGTAAGGGGTATCTTTTTGGATAATTTTATCCTTACCATACTCTGCCGTGATAGTTTGCAGAAAATTCTCTTTCCATTGGTCTTTTTCTGTTAAATGTGCACCTTTTGGTTCAATGAAAATTTGATAATGCAAACAAGCATTGATATTTTTTAGCGTTGCTCTTGTCTTATCTTTGAGTAATAAAATAAAATCAGGCATAAAACCCTCACCATTATCAAAATTGCTTAATTTTAATACTTCTTCATTTCGTAATAGATGGAAATCGCATTTACTCTCCCAATTTCCCATTCTTTCTTTCACAAATTGAACTAGGCTCGCTTCCAAATCCGTGCCTGCAAAATTATCCACAGCATACCATTCAGGTTTTGCTACTTCAGTTTTAACTGTATCTTTACTGACCCATTTTTCTTTAGGTTGTCCAAAAATTTCCCACAAGGTCTTTGCTGTAAATTCTTTTGTGCCTATAAATGGCGTATCACTTTGTTTTAAATGCTGTTCTGCGGTTTCTAGCACTATCAAACAAGCCTTTAATTTTTCATCAGACGAAATGGTAAGATTGCTGTCCAATCCTAAAAATTCCACTTTCCAATCTTGCATCAAATCCGTTTGCAACTCTCGGCGACTTTTAATGCCTAGTTTTTCTTGCAAGCGGTCAAAATGGAACAAAGAATTGCTATTTTTACCTTTAATATGAATAGCTTTATCAAAAATATGTTGTTCAATCTCGCCAATAGTTAAGGTTTTTGAGTGATTGTTTTCTATACCTAATTGATTCAGTTCATCAGTATTAAACTGTGTTTCTTGTAACAATCCATTACTGTGAACCGTAATGCTTAACGGTTGATTTAATGCCCTTAAACTATCTGCATTATTGGCTTTGGCATTTGGATTCGGCACTTTTTTATTCGACCAAATTAATAGATTTTTAAAACTTTCATTCTGTGCCAGTTCAGGCTTAATTGCAAAACGCACCTTAATTTTATCCGTGTTTTCAGGGATATAGCCATCTTTTCGCAGTTCGGTTTTCAGTTCGGAAATATAGCGAGATTGCTCATCAAAGGTATAATAAAACAGTTCTTCCAAGACTTTTAGTTCGTGTTCTACGCCGTCAAACTTGCGTTTATTTGGCAATTTGTCTTCAAAAGCAAAAGGAAAATACCGAACACCACGTCCGATTAGTTGCTTTTCTGATACTGTTGCGGCTGCTGTTTTACCTACCTTTTTATTTGAACCACCGCCATTTTGCCCTTCATATAATCGAACAATGTCAAACAAATTTAGTACATCCCAACCTTCGGTTAAGCGTTCAACAGTAAAAATTGCTCGAATCGGATTATCTGCCGCTTCTAAATTATTTAAGAGTTTTTCTGTATCCGTATCGGTTTTTTCACTTTTGCTTTTGTTGGTTTGTGAGTTAGTAATAATTACATTATGCGGTTGATAATTTTCCTTTACCCAATTCGCTAAATGCGACATCGTCAAATTATGCTCACGCATAAACTGCAAGACTTGCTCTGTACGAGTTTTACCTTGTTCGTTTTCTGTACCGCCATCACTTAAATTTTGCGTTAATGTCGTTAAAAAATCAAAATCTTGACCATTTGCACTTTCCGTCCATTGCAAAAATGTTTGATAATCCGCCCAAGAATCATCAATGGTTTTACTACGAAATAGCATAACAGGTTTGAAATTAGTAATACCGTATTGAATCGCAATTTGATGGCGATACCAAGCAAATAATAAGGCGTGCAATACTCTTTCTTTTTCGCCAATTTTGATGAAACAAGGTTAATCTGTTTGGTATAACCAGCTTGTAGAAATTCTTTTAACGCAAATTTAGCGATGATTTTGTCGGCATATTTTTTCGCTACGTCATCATTTTCAGGTAAAGTTGCAGTAAATTCTAGTAACACATTTTTGCTTGTATTACCGTTTTTATTGAGTAGCAACTCCAATACCATATGTTCCCAACCTTTACGTTCAATTTCTTCTGAACTTGCTTTACCACTTAATTCCACTTCCCAATCTAGCGTATTTTGTTTGCCTTTTTTGGTTTGAGCATTTAAGTGGTGTGCTTCATCACCTAACATTACGATATTAAGCTTATGCAAATCTGCCAACGTGGTTTGGTTCTCACGCTCTATATGAATGTCGTTATACAATTTTTGAATGGTGGTAAATTTAATTTCAATACCGTCTGAAAATTCGCTAAACGTTTCCACTTTTTTTATTGGAATGACTTTGTCGCCCTGCAAAATCTTTGGTGTAAACAAAAATTTGTGGTGCGATGAGTCCACAAAATTGTTTTCTGTTTTATCTACAATATTATTTTGATTCACAAAAAATAGAAAATGACGATAGCCTTTTTCATAGTAATATAGCATTAAGGCTGCCATCATCATCGTTTTACCTGCACCTGTTGCCATATGAAACAACAAATGCGTTGGCTTATTTTTTAAATCAGGGAAATCGTCTAGCTCTGAAGTGCGGTCAAAAATCAAAAAGTTTTCAAGAGCGGCTTTTTGCCAGTCAAAAAATTAAATTTTAAGTTATTAGACACAAATTCAGGTATTTCCAATAATTCAGGTTTGTATTTTTTAACTGCTTTACGTTCGTTTTCAATCGCATCAAATAAGGTCTTTTCCATTATTGCTCTCCGTAAAACTGCATGGTTAAATTCTTGTCTTCGTTAGATAACACGTCATCAAATTGACTATCTTCCATATCGCTAACATTTACATAAAGTTGGTTTAAATCCAACATTTCTAACATCATCTGTTTTTGTTCATCAAGCGATAAGGCTTGAAACTCCACTTCTTGCATAATATCGGCAAATTCTTTGATGTTTAATGTATATTTTAAAAAATAGCGACTGCAAAGCTCGTTAAACAAAGTTTTTAAGCAGTCAAAATCTTCACAAGCTAAGATTAAATCTTTGGCTTTCTCGTTAAACGCTGCCAGTTCAAAATAAACAAACTCGCCACCGCCTTGCCAGTTTACGGTTTTGGAAATGCCACTTTGTTCACCGCTAATCACTTTATTTAAGCGAGCCACCGCAAACTCTTCAATATAATCCATTTGCTCAATGCCGATATATTGGCGGTTCATTTTATGGGCAACAGCAGCTGTGGTTCCCGTACCTAAATGAAAGTCGAGAACAATATCGCCTTCATTGGTGTGAGCTTCAATAATACGTTGCAATAATTTTTCAGATTTTTGTCCTTTCAATTCGGACGTGCCAAGCATTTTTGAAACACTTTCACCCGAGAAACTGACAATGGCAATACTATTTAAATCATCATATTCATTGGCATTCCAAACATCTTCAATAGCATATCGTTCTGGGCGGTTTTTATAATTGATATCTGTAATGATTTTTTCTGCAATATCATTATTCACACCATATTCAGCAAAAATTGGTTTAACTTTATCTTTGTTAATTAGATTTTTAAATTCACTATTTTGAATATAGGTTTTATTAAATTTTAATTCATCGCTATTTTTAGAATAAAATAAAATGGTGTCGTGATTTCTTACATAGTTATTAATGGCGGTTTTATAGCCAGATACCCAACCAATACGCCAAATAATTTCTCGTTGGAAATTATGTTCGCCAAAAATTTGATCCATTAACACTTTGCAATAATGCACTTCGTTATAATCCAAATTAACGTAAATTGCTCCATCGTCGGCTAATAATTTTTGGGCAATTTCAAGGCGATTTTTCATAAACGTCAGCCAAGTAGAGCGGTTAAATTTGTCGTTATATTTAAAGCCATCATTGCCCGTATTATATGGCGGATCAATATAAATTAACTTCACTTTGCCTTTAAATTGCGTAGCAAGGGAATGTAGGGCGATAAGGTTGTTGCCTTTAATAATTAGATTTTCAGCAAGTGTGCCATCTGAATGGCGTTTAAGTGTACCGACAGGCTGTTTGCCGTTTTGAGTATAGCGAGAGAAATGAGAAAGGGCTTTAGGATCAAGTAAACGATCGATTTCATCGAATGCTAACACTTGATTAAAGAAAATTTCTTGACGTTTCCGACTTTGTTTTTGGTATAATTGAGCTGAGCTGAGCTGAGCTGAGCTGAGCTGAGCTGAGCTGAGCTGAGCTGAGCGTCCTTATTGCGTTCAAAATAAATCTCCGTCCCTTCTTCCGAACTCTGTCCACCGTTTAACACACAATCTTTAAACGGAAAATCCAACACTATATCAGTACTGTCTTTTAAGAAACGACTGCCGTCTGTTAAACCTATGCGGTTCTTGTATCGGGTGTATGAGTGGCTGATTTTGTTTTGTGACAAGAAAAATTGAAAATCAGCTTTCTTAAATACTAACGCCCCAGCGATCTCGGTAAAAAAATGGCGTTTTAAATCTGAGTTACTTAACAGTGCTGCCATTATCTCTACATCGTGCTTTTCCAATTTATCTAGTAGTAAATTAAATGCTAATTCTGTTTTGTCATCATTAGCCCAAATACCGTTGCAAGAATGCAGAGCAGTTTTTAAAGTAGATAGAAGTTTATTTTGGCTCATAATAAAAATTCTCTAAAATTTTTCAGTTGAAATCGCCTTAAACGCTGTTTTCATTGTTTTTTGTACAAGATTAGGCATTAAGCGATAGTGAGTGATTAGTTGATTTTCTTCGGCTGAAAATGATTCTTTTGATATACCTTTCAGTATTTCTCCTTCTCCCAAAATCAACCAATTTAGATCGATATTAAAAGTTTGGCTCATTTTAGAAAGGGCTTCTAAATTAGGTTCTCGCTCACTACGTACATAGTTGTACATTGAGCGATAAGGAATATCACAGCGTTCTGCAAAATCTTTGATTGTAAGCTGATTAAGCTCAATAAGCTGATTTAATCGTTCTGAAATGTTCAAATGAGTAACTCCATATTGACTTTTATTTCTCATTGTGATAAATTTTGATTTGTAAAATTATTCATTTGGGTAATTTTAATACATATTATCAGAAACATCTTTTTAGGTAAAACCATTTATATGGCACAAAGTTTTTTGTTATCTAGCTTTGCAAGAAAATTAAGTCCACTTAAGATAGCTCGCCTATCTGATGCGGAAGCATTTTCTTTATTGCATGAACTACGCTGGAGAAGTGAAAACGAACAAGTTTGCCCTAAATGCGGTGTGCAACATAAAGCCTACTTTATCTCTACACGCAAACAATGGCGTTGCAAGCATTGCAAACACACGTTTAGCATTACATCAGGTACAATTTTTGCGAACCATAAATTGCCCATTCAAACTTACTTATTCGCTATCGCTTTATTTGTGAATGCAGTAAAAGGGATTTCAGCCTGTCATCTCTCTCGTGATTTAAACGTGCAGTACAAAACCGCTTTTACCTTATCACATAAAATCCGTGAAAGCCTGATTGTACAGCGTGAGCTTTTTCCACTTTCAGGCGAAATCCATATTGACGGTACTTACGTGCATTCCGCTCCACGTCCAAAGAATAAGAAAGTAGACCGAGTAGATAGACGCTTAAAAGAAAATGCCAATCCAAATAAACGTGCAGTATTGGTAATACGTGAGCGTTATTCAGAACAGGAAACATCTTCCAATCCGCTGTTAGTTGGTGCAAAGAGAACCATCACGTTTCCTATTTTGTCAGAAAACACAGAAATTGGCTGCTGCATATATTGAACCAAATAGCCGTATTCATACCGATGAAAACAATGCTTATGATGAATTAATCGTGGATTACGACTTACAACGAGTGAACCATCAAAAAGAATATCGTAGCGATGAAGGGATTACCAATAACCTTGCGGAAAGTTACTTTAGTCGCTTTAAACGTATGTATTACGGACAAGTTCATAAAATGAGTAATATCTACCTTGATAACTACGCAAACGAAATAGCGTATCGGGAAGATACTCGCAAACTGGATAATTTAACGATTTTCAACGATATCACCAATAAATGCCTTTCTACATCATCAGAAAACGCTTGGAAAGGCTATTGGCAAGGTCATCACAGACAAGTAGAAAGATTGGTGATGTAATGGCATATACACTTGATAAAAAACTCAAAGAACTTGAATTTGAGCGTAAACAAGTACGAGAACATCTCTCTCTGCTTGATGATAAAATCTATATTTTACGCAAAGCGATTCAGATAATGGAAGAACATCAAGATGTTACCGAATACGATACCTCACAATTCCAATATCGTACTCGCCGCCGCCGTTTTACCACAAATTCAGCTACCTTAATTATCCGTTTACTCAAAACAGAGCCACATCGTTATTGGCGAGTTGAAGAAATTACAAAAGAAATTCTCATTGCAGATAATCAACCCAATACTCCAGTGAACCGCACCTATATTAAGAATGTTCATGCAGCAATGGATAGATTACTCAAAAAAGGCATTGTAGAACGACAGCCAGACAAGGCTCACAATGTGGCTTTATGGCGATTAAAAACCGAGAAATAATGGTTATCACTGTTATTTCTACGTTGCAATCTCTTTTAACCGCCACTGAATTACCTTAACCGAAGATTTCTCTTGCAAAACCTGTCTCTCAACAATGCCTTTCTCTTGTAATCGTCTTAATGCGTGTGAAAAGGCGGTTACAATTGAATGATACTGAGATTTATGCTCTCTTTTCCCTTCAATTTCAAATGCTTTAAACATTATCTCTTTCGCTGACATCCATTGATTTGGGTAATGTTTAAACACTTTTGCAATATAATCGCTAGGGTGATGAGCGTATATTGAAATCGCACTCCCATCACCAATAGATTTAGCTTTCCGCCTTCTTTCCTGCTTGATAGAAAACGGGTCACTCTGTAATGCCACTAATGCTTGTTGTAGAGTTACTTGATGCTCTTTCGCCTTTTCAATACATTGCTCAAAGTGCGAAATTTGTTGCGTAAGTTCTGCGATTTTCTGCCGAATAAGGGTTTCCCCACTCATTCTTGCCATAAAAAAATCCTTATGATGTAAAATAACCACAAGGATTTTAGTCAAATTTAGTTAATTGGTCTTTATGCAACTGCTACATAATACCGCTATTTAGGATAATTGACTCTTTCTACTTTGCCCATTTTTTCTGCGCAATTTATTTCTATTTCCACAAGGGTGGCAGGGTAAAAATTCGCAGGATTTCGACCGCACAATTCGCGCACAATATCGCCCACTAAAGGTAAATGGGAAATAATCAGCAAGCTTTCTACCCCATCTTGTGCCAAAACCGTCAAATAATCTCGCACCAAACCTGCATCGCCATAAGGCGTGATGCCGTCCCAAGTTTCTAACTTCGCTTGCAGTTGATTTTGGAACGCTAAATTGACTTGCTCAAAGGTTTGTTGTGCGCGCAGATAAGGGCTAACCAGCACTTTATCAAGATCGGCATTAATAGAACGCAGCCACTGCCCTTGTTGATAGGATTGCTGTTTACCATTTTCGGTGAGCGGTCTTGCACTGTCTGAAGGGGCGATGGTTTGCGCTTCGCCATGTCGCATTACAAAAATTTTCATATCACTACTCTATTTTTAATGAAAAGCAACGAATTAATGAAGAAGAAAAGAAGCGAAAAACTCGCTTCTTTTACACCGCACTTTTCAATTTATTTAGTTTGCACGCACCGCTTCAGCGATTTCTTCTGCACATTGTTGTGCAAGCGCGCCATCTTCGCATTCTACCATTACACGAATTAACGGTTCGGTGCCTGATTTTCTTAACAAAATACGCCCTTTGCCCGCTAAGCGTTTTTCCACTTCTGCGGCTACGGCTTTCACTTGTTCGCTTTCTAATGGATTGCTGCCACCTGCGAAACGAACATTAATTAACACTTGTGGGAATAATTGCACCGCACTAGCTAATTCATTAAGGGATAAGCGATGTTCTACCATTGCCGCTAACACTGCAAGGGAAGCGATAATGCCGTCCCCTGTGGTATTTTTATCGGCAATAATGATATGCCCTGAGTTTTCACCACCAAGCTGCCAGCCTTTTTCTTGCATTTGCTCTAACACATAACGATCGCCCACATTGGCACGCACAAATGGGATCGCTAATTCTTTTAAGGCAAGTTCAAGACGCATATTACTCATTAATGTGCCAACCACGCCGCCTTTTAGTTTGCCGGCACGCAAGGCTTCACGGGCGATGATAAATAAAGCTTGGTCGCCGTCCACTTTATTACCAAGGTGATCCACTAAGATTAAGCGGTCGCCATCGCCGTCATAAGCTAAACCAATATCAGCTTTGGTTTCTAACACTTTGTCTTGTAAGGCTTTAATGTCGGTCGCGCCGCATTTTTCATTGATATTCATTCCATTTGGCTGCGTGCCAATTTCGATCACTTCTGCGCCTAATTCACGCATTACATTCGGGGCAATATGGTAGGTTGCGCCGTTCGCACAGTCCACCACAATTTTGTAATTTTCTAGGCTTAAATGAGCTGGGAAGGTGCTTTTACAAAATTCAATGTAACGCCCTGCCGCATCGTTAATACGGCTAGCTCGCCCAAGTTGTGCGGATTCCACACAATCCATTGGTTGTTCTAACATTGCCTCAATGGCTTCTTCCACATCATCAGGCAATTTTGTACCTTGCGTGGAGAAAAATTTGATCCCATTATCATAATAAGGGTTATGGGAAGCGGAAATCACAATGCCTGCTTCTGCACGGAAAGTGCGGGTTAAATAGGCAATAGCAGGGGTTGGCATTGGCCCAGTAAAGGCGGCTGAAAGCCCTGCTGCGGCTAAACCTGCTTCAAGGGCAGATTCCAACATATAGCCCGAAATGCGGGTATCTTTACCAATTAATACGGTGCCATAACCCTGTGTTGCTAGCACTTTTCCTGCTGCCCAACCAAGTTTAAGGACGAAATCAGGGGTAATTGGTGAAGTTCCTACTTTTCCACGCACACCATCAGTGCCGAAATATTTGCGTTCTGCCATTTGTATTCCTTTTTATGTTTTATGGTTAAAAATCATTACGTTGATTGACGTTATTATGCCATTTGCGTGGTTTGCCAAATTTTTAATGCGTCTGCGGTGGGTGCAACATCGTGTACGCGCACAATTTTCGCACCATTGTTCACGGCAATTAATGCGGCGGCAACACTGCCCACAATACGTTCATCAACAGGTTTATCTAACACCGCGCCAATCATTGATTTACGCGAAATACCTGCCAATACAGGATAATCTTGGGTAAATTTTGCTAGTTGTTGCAATAATTGATAATTATGTTGCACGGTTTTGCCAAAGCCAAAGCCCAGATCCCAAATAATGTTTTCCTTTTTCATTCCCGCTGCTAAACAAAGTGCGGTGCGATTTTCGAGAAAATTTAGCACCTCTTGCACCACATTTTCATAGTGGGGATTTTGTTGCATTGTGCGCGGCTGCCCTTGCATATGCATTATGCAGGTGGGCAAGGCTAACTGCACGGCGGTTTGTAGCGCATTGGGTTCAGTTAAAGCACGAATATCATTAATGAAATCCATTCCAACTTTGGCACTTTCCGCCATTACTTGCGCCTTAGAAGTATCCACGGAAATCCAACAATCGAAGCGTTTTCTCACGGCTTCCACCATTGGCACAACGCGATCTAATTCTTGTTCAAGGCTAACTTCTTCTGCCATTGGGCGTGTGGATTCACCGCCAATATCGATAATGGCAGCCCCTTCGTTAAGCATTTTTTCCACTTGAAATAAGGCTTTATCACGGTCAAAAAACAAACCGCTATCAGAAAAAGAATCTGGCGTGAAATTTAAAATCCCCATAATTTGGGGTTGAGCTAGGGAAAGGGTTTTATTATTGGCTTGTAACTTCATAATCTTTTGTTTTGCATCAAAGTGCGGTCAATTATAGCGAAATATTTGTGCAAACAAAATATAAACATTTTGTCGCGCTGAAATCATAATTCACTTATACTGACGAGCAAATAACCAAGAGGAAATCAAAATGAACAAAACAGTTTTAGCTTTAAGTTTTAGTGCGATTTTTTTACTGTCTGCTTGTGATGATAAACAAGTGGCTGAATTACAACAAAAATTGCAACAAGCTGAAAAAATGCAACAGAGCCAACAGCAAGAAATTAACCAATTACAAAATGAGCTGAATGCACAGAAATCCTTATTCCCTGCATTGCAAGTGGAAATTTCTCCGCTCTTCCAAAAAGAAGAAACATTAACCCTAAAAAACACTGACAGCACCGCAACCGTCAAGGTTTCAGTAAGTATGCCTGAAACCCATATTGAATGGCTTGACGAATTGCTTCGCCAATATTGGGGGCGATACATTCAATATGAAAAAGGGAATGAAGAACCAAAGCTCACCGCTATCACTCAAGATCAACTGAAAAAATCCCTTGAACAAATTTATCAAGAATATCGTGAGGAAATTTTAACCGAGGGTACAATTGGAAAAGATTTTTCTATTTCGCCCTACTATTTAGGACAACGCCAAAACTGGCTTGGATTCAGAGTGAGTATCTATAACTATGGCGGTGGTGCTCACGGATTTAATATGAGCCATTATCTTAATGTTGATGTACAGCAAAAGAGCCTGATTACCCTTGAAAAATTAGTTGCACAAGAAAACCAAGCCGCACTACTTGATGCCTTATGGAAAATTTACACTCAAGATCTCGCCAAAGGGGAAGAACCTTTTACCTCTCGCGATCTGTTCTATATTTCACCTGAGTTTTATTTTGATCAAGAAGGCGTTCATTTTGTCTATCCACCTTATGCCCTTAATTCTTATGCTGAAGGAGAAAGAACGTTGGATTTATATTGGGGGCAAACAGAAATTGATCTACTCAATCCTGAATATGTGAAACCTTGGCTTAAATAAAATAGGAAATAAAAAAAGTGCCTCATTAGAGGCACACTCGGAAAGCAAAATATGACCATCAGGCTATTAAAATAGCACTTGTTATGGCATAAATAATACGCAAGTCATTTTCAATAAGCAAAGAGTAATATTCAAATTTGTGAAGTAATTCACGGTTTTACCCAATAAAAAATTAATCTAAAAAAAACCGCACTTATATAAGTGCGGTGTAAATTTCATTAATTTTCTTCTTTATGACGCGCTGCAACTTCAGCTAATAAAGTTTGTAATTCACCTTGTTGATACATTTCTAAAATAATATCACAACCGCCAATTAGCTCACCCTCTACCCATAATTGTGGGAAGGTTGGCCAGTTTGCATAAGCGGGTAGCTCTGCACGAATATCAGGATTTTGCAAAATATCCACATAGCCAAAAGGCACTTTACAATTCATTAGGGCTTCTACCGCTCTTGCAGAGAACCCGCAAGAAGGGAATTTCGGTGAGCCTTTCATATAAATAAGAATAGGGTTTTCAGCAATTTGTTTTTTAATACGTTCTAAGGTTTCCATAATTATCCTCGTTTTGAATTAAGTGGGCTGATTGTAGCATAAGGGGCTTGAGATACCAATAACCCGAGTATAATAATCAGGTATTACCAACTCCCGCCAGCACCACCGCCACCGAAGCCACCGCCGCCAAAGCCTCCGCCAGAACCGCCACCAAAACCACCAAAGCCGCCGCCAGAGCCAAAGCCTCCACCAAATCCACCACTACGGCGTCTGCGGACAGGGGGTTGCGGAAAATTTGTCCATTGTGATTATTAGTAGGGCTGATATAAGGCGTTCTACGCCAACTTAGTTCGCCAAACAGTACAAATAAGACAAAAATACTGATCATTATGATTGGAATATATTGTGTCCAATCATCATCTTCTGTTTGCGCAGCGTCATATTCCCCTTTGCTTGCGGCAATGATGTAATCCAATCCGCGATCAATGCCTAGCATATAATGCCCTTGTTTAAAGGCTGGCGTAATCACATTGCGTATCACTCGAGAAAGAAAAGCATCAGGCAGCGCACCTTCAAGTCCTTGTCCTGTGGCAATAAAAATCTTGCGATCATTTATAGCGATCAGCATTAATACGCCATTATTAAGCTGTTTACGCCCAATTCCCCATTTATCACCCAACTCAAAGCTATATTGTGCAATATCATAATTCCCTGTGGTTGGAATTAATACCACCGCAATTTGCGAACTGGTTTCTTTAGAATAAGCAATGAGCTTATTTTCCAAAAGCTGTTTTTCCGATGGAGTGAGCGTTTTGGTATAGTCATTCACATAATGAAAAGGATTAGGCGGTGGTGGGAAATTGACCGCGCTTGCACTTAAACTCAAAAAACAAGCAAAAAACGACCGCACCATTAGCTTAATCATTAATAATCACCTCATTATCAAGCTCATTACGATCATTTGGCTGAATAGGAAAATATTGCGCCAAAACTTGAGCAATATTATCAATAATATTGACAACGCCTTCAGTATAAACCTTTTGGCTAAAATGATTTGTCATTTCAGTGCATTGCGCTTGCCAAAAGTTTTCCCCGACATACTGATGAATACCTTCATCACCAATTATGGCACATTGGTGATCCTTATAGGCAATGTAGATCAACACGCCATTACGCGCCTCTGTGGCTGTCATTTCTAACTTCTGGAAAACAGATAAAGCTTGTTCAAGGACTGAGTTTGATGCCTTTGGAATGTGGCGTTCAATATAAACGCGCAACTCTGCCGAAGTTTGTTGTTCGAGGCGAACGATTGCCGCCTCGATTTGCTTTTATCAAAAGGGATTCTTGAAAATAGCGCCATAATAGACTGCTCTTAGTTAAAACTTACAACAGGCGCGTTTTCAGATCCTACTGCAGATTTGAAGTAAGGTTTTTCTTTGAAACCAAAAATCATCGCCGCTAATTTCGTTGGGAACTGGCGAATTTTTTGGTTATATTCACGCGCCGCTTCATTAAATTTATCACGCGCCACATTAATGCGATTTTCCGTGCCTTCTAATTGTGCTTGTAAATTCATAAAGCCTTCGTGCGCTTTAAGATCTGGATATTTTTCTACAGTAACTAACAGGCGAGATAAGGCAGAGCCCACAGAATTTTGTTGTTGTTGGAATTGTGCAAGCTGTTCTTCTGTCATATTGCTTGGATCAATTTTTGTTTGGCTCGCTTTTGCACGGGCTTCCATTACACCTGTTAAAGTTTCTTTTTCAAAATTAGCCTGACCTTTTACGGTATTCACGATGTTTGGAATGAGATCTGCACGGCGTTGGTATTGCGATTCAACATTTGCCCATACGGAATCAATTTTTTCTTCCGCTTGCACTAAACCATTGTAGCTTGTCATTAGTGTGAAACCTGCGATCACAGCCACGATTAGCACAATAATCCACTTTTTCATTTTCTTTTCCTTAACGATAAAATGACGAGATAACAAAAGACCTAAACTTTCGTTTAGGTCTTTTTTCATAAACTTATCAAAGTATTAACGAAAAATTATTCGTTACCTTTAACAGCGATTTCTACACGACGGTCATCAGCTAAACAAGCGATTAATGCTTTACGACCTTTAACTGCGTCACATTTAGTGCCAGTTACTGGGTTAGCTTCACCGTAACCTGTTGCAGAGATAGCGTTTTGAGAAACACCTTTAGATACTAAGTAGTTTGCTACAGTATCTGCACGACGTTGAGATAATTTTAAGTTAGATGCTTCTGAACCGATACGGTCAGTGTAACCCGCTACTGCAACGTTTGCAGATTTTAATTGCGCGATTTCACCGTAGATACCGTCTAATACGCTTTGCGCTTCTGGACGTAAATTTGCTTTACCGAAAGCGAAAGTTACATCAGAGCTTAATGCGAAAGTTTTAGAAACAACTTTAGGCGCTACAACTGGTGCACCTTGACCGAAACGGTAAGATAAACCTGCGCTTACAGAACCGATGTTTGGTGTGTAATCTACACGTTTACCGTTTTGCTCTAAACGACCAACACCGTTAACCCATTGATATTCAACGCGTAATGCTAACTCTGGTAATGATGGAAGGTTATATTCTAAACCACCAGCAAATACTGGAGATACTTTTAAGCTGTGCGCATCTTCACCAAGAAGAGTGGTTGCACCTTTCTTATTTTTGTAATCAGAACGGATTAATGCCGCGCCTACACGACCATAAACATCTAAACCTTCTAATACTGGGTAGCTTGCTTTTAAGCTTAAGTGTGCACCGTGGTTAGTATGTTTAGCAACTGTTTTACCAGCTTTACGAAGTTTAGCACGACCAAAGTCATCGTAACCTAACTCAACAGCGAAGTTATCAGTAATTTGGTAACCACCGAATACACCATAAGTTACAGAATTACGTAAAACACCGTAGGTAGCATTGTTATCTAAACGGCCATAACCATCGTGGAAAGATGCCCAACCCGCTTTTGCACCAGCATAGAAAGTGCCTGCTTGTGGAGCTGCTTGTACTGATGCTGCTGCTAAACCAGCGATAGCTAATGCGATTGCAGTTTTTTTCATTTGGATGATCCTCTATTATTTAGTCATCATTAAATTAAAAATAAACGTTGATTTAGTTATTAAAACTAAAAAAAAACCTAAAACACCGTCTAAGTGTGTTTTCTGATCTTAAACGCTTTTTATAAAAAAACAAAAACTTTTTTATAAAATTAATGTCAGT
>NZ_PQVI01000034.1 GCF_002921145.1 Avibacterium endocarditidis | reverse complement strand
ACATTGATGTAGATGTAAGTATGGCCCTACGGTGATTACAGAACGGCCGGAGTAATCTACACGTTTACCCAATAAGTTTTGACGGAAACGACCTTGTTTACCTTTGATCATATCCGCAAGTGATTTCAATGGACGGCGGTTAGAACCAGTAATTGCACGGCCACGGCGACCATTATCCAATAACGCATCAACAGATTCTTGTAACATACGTTTTCGTTACGCACGATAATATCCGGCGCGATCAAGTCTAATAAGCGTTTTAAACGGTTATTACGGTTGATCACTCGGCGATATAAATCGTTCAAATCTGAAGTGGCAAAACGTCCGCCATCAAGTGGAACTAATGGACGTAAATCTGGTGGTAACACTGGCAATACGGTCATCACCATCCATTCAGGTTTATTACCTGATTGAATGAAAGATTCTAATAATTTTAAGCGCTTAGTGATTTTTTTACGTTTGGTTTCTGAATTGGTTTCTTGCAATTCTTCACGCAAGGTTTCACATTCCACTTCTAGATCCATATCACGCAATAACGCTTGGATCGCTTCTGCACCCATTTTAGCTTCAAATTCATCGCCCCAACGGTCTTCTGCGTCCATATATTGTTCTTCCGTTAATAATTGACCTTTTTCAAGATCAGTCATTCCCGGCTCAGTAACAATGTAAGATTCAAAATAAAGTACACGTTCAATATCACGCAACGGCATATCTAATAATAAGCCGATACGGGACGGTAAAGATTTTAAGAACCAGATATGAGCAACAGGTGAAGCAAGCTCAATATGACCCATACGTTCACGGCGAACTTTTGCTTGTGTCACTTCTACGCCACATTTTTCACAAATTACCCCACGGTGTTTTAAGCGTTTATATTTTCCGCATAAACATTCGTAGTCTTTTACTGGCCCGAAAATACGCGCACAGAAAAGCCCGTCACGCTCTGGTTTAAACGTACGGTAGTTGATGGTTTCAGGTTTCTTAACTTCACCAAATGACCAAGAACGGATCATATCCGGTGAGGCTAAACCAATTTTGATCACATCAAAATCTTCGCTGGATTTAGATTGTGCTTTTAAAAACTTAACTAAGTCTTTCACAGATTTTGCTCCTGTCGGAGTTAAACTTATCCAAGTGCGGTGTAAAATTTTGAATTTTTTCACCGCACTTGAGTTGAGCGTACTTTAGTTTAGCTTTCGCTTATCAGATTATTCTTCGTCTAAGTCGATGTTGATACCGAGTGAACGAATTTCTTTCATAATTACGTTGAAAGATTCTGGTGTACCCGGATCCATTTGTTGGTTACCGCTCACGATGTTTTTGTACATCTTCGTACGGCCGTTCACATCATCGGATTTCACCGTGAGCATTTCTTGTAAGGTGTAAGCGGCACCATAAGCTTCAAGCGCCCAAACCTCCATCTCACCGAAACGCTGACCACCGAACTGTGCTTTACCACCCAATGGTTGCTGCGTAACAAGACTATAAGAACCTGTTGAACGCGCGTGCATTTTGTCATCAACTAAGTGGTTCAATTTGAGCATATACATATAACCTACGGTTACTGGACGTTCAAATTTCTCACCTGTGCGACCATCGTATAAGGTGATTTGACCTGAAGTTGGCAATCCACCTAGCTCTAATAAGCCTTTAATTTCTTCTTCGTGCGCACCATCAAATACTGGCGTTGCCAATGGTAAACCTTTGCGTAAGTTTTGCGCTAAACGCATTACTTCTTCATCGGTAAAGGTTGAAAGATCCACTTTTTGTGAACCGCCACCTAAGTCGTAGGCTTTTTGGATATAACCACGCAATTTCTCAACATCTTGTTTTTGTTTGATCATTGCATTAATTTGATCACCAATTCCTTTCGCCGCTAAACCTAAGTGCGTTTCAAGGATCTGACCGATGTTCATACGAGAAGGTACGCCCAGTGGGTTCAATACGATATCTACTGGCTGACCATTTTCGTCATACGGCATATCTTCAACTGGGTTGATTTTTGAGATAACCCCTTTGTTACCGTGACGACCCGCCATTTTATCCCCTGGTTGGATTTGACGTTTCACCGCAAGGTACACTTTCACCACTTTCAATACGCCCGGCGCAAGATCATCACCTTGGATAATTTTGCCGCGTTTCACTTCAAGTTTATGCTCAAAGTCTTTACGAAGTTCTTCATATTGCTCAGCTAATTGCTCTAACTGGCTTTGTTTCGCTTCGTCTGAAAGGGTTTGTTCTAACCATTTGGTGCGTTCTAATTGATCTAATTGCGCAGCGTCAATTCCGCCTGAAATCAACACATTGCGAACGCGTGCAAACAAGCCTGCTTCTAAGATCTCTAATTCTTCAACGAGGTCTTTCTTCGCTTGTTTTAGCTGCATTTCTTCGATTTCTAAGGCACGTTTATCTTTTTCTACGCCATCACGGGTGAACACTTGAACGTCAATAACCGTACCTGATACGCTGTTTGGTACGCGTAATGAAGAGTCTTTCACGTCAGAGGCTTTTTCACCAAAGATCGCACGCAATAATTTTTCTTCTGGGGTTAATTGGGTTTCACCTTTTGGCGTAACTTTACCCACAAGAATATCACCGCCTTTCACTTCCGCACCGATATAGACGATCCCTGATTCATCAAGTTTGCTTAATGCCGCTTCACCTACGTTTGGAATATCCGCAGTGATTTCTTCAGAGCCTAATTTGGTATCACGCGCCACACAAGAAAGCTCTTGAATGTGAATGGTGGTGAAACGATCTTCTTGCACCACACGCTCAGACACTAACATTGAGTCTTCAAAGTTATAACCATTCCAAGGCATAAATGCCACACGCATATTTTGACCGAGGGCAAGTTCACCAAGATCCGTTGATGGACCATCGGCAAGGATTTCACCACGTTCAATTGGCTCACCTAATTTCACGCAAGGAATTTGGTTAATACAGGTATTTTGGTTAGAGCGGGTATATTTCACAAGGTTGTAAATATCAATCCCTGCCTCACCTGCAACGGTTTCATCTTCGTTTACTTTTACAACAATACGCGAAGCATCAACGTATTGGATTGTTCCGCCACGTTTTGCTACAACCGCAACACCAGAGTCTAACGCCACCGGTTTTTCCATACCTGTACCGACTAATGGTTTATCCGCACGCAAGGTTGGTACCGCTTGGCGTTGCATGTTCGCACCCATCAAAGCACGGTTCGCATCATCGTGTTCAAGGAACGGGATAAGCGCTGCTGCCACAGAAACAATTTGCTGTGTGGATACGTCCATATAGTGAATTTCTTCTGGACGATATAAACCAGACTCACCGTGCTCACCACGACAGGTTACGAAAGTATCGGTAAAGCGTAATTCATCATCTAAGTTTGAGTTCGCCTGCGCGATAATATATTTGCCTTCTTCAATGGCCGATAAATATTCAATTTCTTCTGTAACTTGGCCGTTTACCACTTTGCGGTATGGTGTTTCTAAGAAACCATAATCGTTAGTACGCGCATACACCGCTAAAGAGTTGATCAAACCGATGTTTGGACCTTCAGGGGTTTCGATTGGACACACACGACCATAGTGAGTTGCGTGAACATCTCGCACCTCAAAGCCTGCACGTTCACGGGTTAAACCACCTGGCCCTAAGGCTGAAATACGGCGTTTATGGGTTACTTCTGAAAGCGGGTTATTTTGATCCATAAACTGAGAAAGTTGTGATGAACCAAAGAATTCTTTCACCGCTGCCGAAATTGGTTTGGCATTAATTAAATCTTGTGGAGTTACAGCTTCAAGATCACCTAAAGAAAGACGCTCTTTCACCGCACGCTCAACACGCACTAAGCCAATACGGAATTGGTTTTCTGCCATTTCACCTACAGAACGAATACGGCGGTTACCTAAGTGGTCAATATCATCTACTTCGCCGCGGCCGTTACGGATATCGATTAATTTACGCATTACATTAACGATATCTTCTTTGCTTAAAATGCCGCTACCAGTCGTTTCTTCAATGCCTAAAGAGCGGTTGAATTTCATACGACCCACCGCAGATAAATCATAGCGATCTGGTGAGAAGAACAGGTTATCAAATAAACCTTCTGCCGCTTCTTTTGTTGGCGGCTCACCTGGACGCATCATACGATAGATTTCAACCAATGCACTTAAGCGATCAGTAGTTGGATCAACGCGTAAAGTGTCTGAAATATACGGGCCGTAGTCTAAATCGTTAGTAAATAGGGTTTCGATCGTTTTGTAACCTGCTTGAGCGAGTTTCGCTAAAATCTCTAGCGTAATTTCACCATTGGCAGGACAAATCACTTCGCCAGTTTCAAGATCAACATAATCTTTCGCTGCCACTTTACCCACAATGTATTCGGTTGGTACTTCAACCTGAGTCACATTGTCTTTTTCAAGGGCGCGAATATGGCGAGCAGTAATACGGCGACCGACTTCAACATAAGTTTTTCCATTTGCCACAATATCGAAAGTTGCCGTTTCACCACGCAATCTTTCTGGCACTAAGGTCATTAATAATTTGTTATCTTCAATTTGGAAAACAACTTTATCGAAGAATAAGTCTAAAATTTCTTCTGTTGTATAGTTTAATGCACGCAAAATAATGGTTGCCGGCAATTTACGGCGGCGGTCAATACGCGCATATAAGTTATCTTTTGGATCAAACTCAAAATCTAACCAAGAACCACGGTAAGGAATAATGCGTGCGTTATAAAGCACTTTTCCTGATGAGTGCGTTTTACCTTTGTCGCTATCAAAGAATACGCCTGGGCTACGGTGTAATTGCGAAACGATTACACGCTCTGTACCATTAATCACAAATGTTCCGTTATCTGTCATCAATGGGATTTCACCCATATAAACTTCTTGCTCTTTAATATCTTTAATTGTGCCTGGCGCGGCATCTTTGTCATAGCTAACAAGACGTAATTTCACACGCAATGGTGCAGCATAAGTGGTGCCGCGAATTTGACATTCACGCACATCAAATACTGGCTCGCCTAAGCGATAGCTCACATATTGTAATTCCGTATTGCCATTGTTGCTGACAATTGGAAATACCGAACGGAATGCCGCTTCTAAGCCTTGCTGACCATCTGGATCTCTTTGGATAAATTTATCGAAAGAATCAAGTTGAATAGTTAATAAATAAGGTACATTTAAAACTTGCGGACGTTTGCCGAAGTCTTTACGAATACGTTTTTTCTCAGTATAGGAGTAACCCATTGGTTTTCCTCAGTAAATTTTAGTGAGACCGAGTTGATATAAAAGAAAAGTGCGGTGATTTTTTCACGCATTTTTATCATATCAATGATGAATCCGTTTTCAGATACCGCACTCTGAACCTTACTTCTGATGAGCGGGTTGCCATCAAACTACCAGAAAACTAGCCTGATTCACGCAACAAAACGGTGATTATTCAGTATATTTTTAATCCAAAAAGGTTAGTGAATTAAAAATGGCTGGTTATTATATAAGAATAAATAAATAAAAGTCAAGCAACTAAAAATCATATAAACAAAAACCCCGATATCACTATCGGGGTTTTTAGAACCAGAATTGGTCGCTGAAAAATCAAAATTATTTGATTTCTACTTGCGCGCCAGCTTCTTCTAATTCTTTCTTAAGTGCTTCAGCTTCAGCTTTCGCTACACCTTCTTTTAAGGTTGCTGGAGCAAGATTCCACTAAGTCTTTAGCTTCTTTTAAGCCTAAGCCAGTTGCACCACGTACTGCTTTGATAACTGCTACTTTGTTAGCACCTGCTGCTGCAAGAACTACATCGAATTCAGTTTTTTCTTCAGCTGCACCAGCGTCACCGCCAGCTGCTACTGCTACTGCAGCCGCTGCTGCTGAAACACCGAATTTTTCTCCATCGCAGAGATTAATTCTACGATTTCAGTTACTGATTTAGAAGCGATCGCTTCAATAATTTGTTCGTTAGTTAATGACATAACAATCAATTCCTAAAGTAAATAAGTTAAACCTGGTAAGAAACGCTTGGATTAAGCTGCTTCTTGTAATTTGTCGCGTAATGCTGCAAGAGTGCGAACAAGTTTGCCTGCCGCAGCTTCTTTCATTGTACCCATTAAACGTGCAATTGCTTCTTCGTAAGTCGGTAATGTTGCTAAGAATTCAACATCTTGGATCTTACCTTCAAAGGCTGCACCTTTAATTTCAAACTTATCATTTGCTTTTGCAAAATCTTTGAACAAACGTGCTGCTGCACCTGGGTGTTCAGTAGAGAATGCGATAAGTGTTGGACCTACAAACGCATCTTTTAAGCACTCGTAATCAGTGCCTTCAACTGCACGGCGTAATAAAGTGTTACGCACAACACGCATTGAAACACCAGCTTCACGAGCTGCTTTACGTAATTCAGTCATTTTATCAACGGTTACACCACGAGAATCCGCGATAACTGCTGATAGGGCACCTTTGGCTGCTTCATTTACTTCAGCAACAATTGCTTGTTTGTCTTGAAGATTTAATGCCATTGGCTGTTAGCTCCTGATACACTCCGCCTAAGCGGAACTTCTAAAAAATCTCAAAAAATCCACCGCACTTTTACTGCAAGGCAATTTCTTTTTTTGAGGCTAAGAGGTGTCCAGAAGCAGAAAATTCTGTCTGTCCACCATCTACGCAGGCGTTAAAATTAAGAAATGATTCGCATCATTTCGCCTACGGTCTTGGATGGGGCTTGATAGTAAGCACCATCAAAAATCTACCTAAGCAGATTTAGGTCGGGCATTATAGATATATTTATAATCAATGTAAACAAAAAGTTCTAACCATTAATTTTTATATCTAAATGCCAATCATAAAAAACGGCTTATTCCATTTGATAAGCCGTTTTCAAAACTCAAATTATAGGCTGCTTTGATCTACTGCAACGCCTGCACCTTGAGTGGTAGAAAGACTTACTTTCTTAATAAATACACCTTTCGCAGAAGCAGGTTTTGCTTTTGTTAAGGCGGCTAGTAATGCTTGTAAGTTTTCTTTTAATTGCTCAGGGGTGAAGTCTGCTTTACCGATTGTGGTGTGAATGATACCGTTTTTATCATTGCGGTAACGAACCTGACCAGATTTTGCATTTTTCACTGCTTCAGCAACGTTTGGAGTTACAGTACCCACTTTCGGGTTTGGCATTAAGCCACGTGGCCCTAAGATTTGACCTAACTGACCTACAACACGCATTGCATCAGGAGAAGCGATAACAACATCAAAGTCCATTTCGCCTTTCTTGATTTGCTCTGCTAAATCTTCCATACCCACTAAATCTGCACCCGCTTCTTTCGCAGCTTCTGCGTTAGCACCTTGAGTGAACACAGCAACGCGAACGTTACGACCTGTACCGTTTGGTAACACAGTCGCACCACGAACGTTTTGGTCAGATTTACGTGCATCAATACCTAAATTTACTGCCACATCAACGCTTTCTACGAATTTAGGGCTAGTAAATTGTTTTAATACTGCGATCGCATCATTGATTTCATAAGCTTTGGTTGAATCAACACCCGCTTTGATTGCTTTCATACGTTTGGTTAGTTTAGCCATTGATTAGTCCTCCACTACCAAACCCATTGAACGCGCAGTACCTTCAATAGATTTCATCTTAGTTTCGATTGTTGCACCAGTCATATCCGCTGCTTTAGTTTCTGCGATTTCACGGATTTGTGCTTGAGTTACTTTACCTACTTTATCTTTGTTCGGTTTACCAGAACCAGATTTAATGCCAGCTGCTTTTTTCAATAATACCGCTGCTGGTGGAGTTTTAGTAACAAAAGTGAATGAACGGTCTGCATATACAGTGATCACTACTGGAATCGGTAAACCTTTTTCTAAGCTCTCAGTACGTGCGTTGAATGCTTTACAGAATTCCATAATGTTCACACCTTGTTGACCTAATGCAGGACCAACTGGTGGTGAAGGGTTAGCCATACCTGCTGCAACTTGCAACTTAATATAGGCTTGAACTTTCTTTGCCATTTTAATTTCCTCGTTATGGGTGATAACGCTTTTCAGCTCCCCGTTAATTGAAACACATCAAAGATGCTTTACAAAAAACCACGAGCAAGATGACTTGCTCGTGATAGACTGCGAATTATACAATAACTTTAAGCAGAGTTACAACAAAAATATTAGAAATAACCTTTGCTATTATACATTCCAGCACTAATTCCATTTAACCCAATTTGAATCACCCCATGCTTATATAATACTCTCTCAAAATCAAATAATAATGCACTTGCAAATTTAGACTCAAGATAATCGCCTTTAATTACCATATTAAAATTCATTGCATTTAATATACTACCATTAACTGAGAATTGCATAATTATCTCTGGATCTTTTTTCAATAAATTCAAAAGCTGGTAATTAGGATAAATCCTAAACTTACCATCCTCTTTCATAATTCTAACTCTGTGCCCTTCACCTCTACAATCTGTGGCTTCAAGATAAGTGGCTGTGTCAGTCCATTTATTAGTTATCGTAGAAAAAATTGTCCCTAAAAATCCCATAATGACCTCTATGTAATACATGATTAATGAGATTATATGATATACTCTTATAACCATAGACAACACCAACTCAAAGTATTAAATTTGACCGTATTAGTAAGAAAAATTCAACTTAAGAGAGATAAATATGAAAATCCACGAAACAGTAAGGACAATGCGAGAAATCAACCAATTCACCCAAGAAGAAATGGCTGAGAAGTTGGGAATTTCACTGAATGGATATTCGAAACTGGAACGCGGCATTTCAAAATTAAGCCTAGAAAAATTAGAAAAGATTGCTGAAATTTTTCACATTAACGTTTCTGAATTATACTCTGCAACAGAAAAAGGATTTTTTTGTTTATTCAGCGAAAATAGCCAAAATAATTCTGTATATTATGCAAACAGCGATGCCGTTGCACAAGAAAATGAAAAACTCAAGCTTATCATCACACACAAGTAAGAACTGCTAAAACAAAAAGAGAAAGAGATTAAACAATTAGAAGAAATTATCCTATTATTGAAAAAAGAATAAAACAATACCTTTATTTCTTTAAAATACGGTCATTTTTTCTTTAAAAAACATTCCCAAGAGACTAGATTTCTTTATTACTTTTAGAGGTGGTACTCTTTTGCTAAGCTCATAATCACCACCTGAACAGTTTTCTGCTTCAAACAAAACATAACAATATTGTCTTTTAGAGACTATAAATCTTCCTCCTCACACTATTCCATTTTTCAGAATGGAATCTTTTATCAAGAAAGAAGAAGGACAGCTTCCACAAAAAATAGTTTCAAATATTTTTTATTCTGTTCAAAATGATAAAAACCAAATAAAAAAGGTAAGCATTGCTTACCTTTTTGTACACTAATTATTTTTCTCTACTTGTCCAAACTCTAACTCAACAGGTGTTGCACGACCAAAGATTGAAACAGAAACTTTTAGGCGACCTTTATCGTAATCGACCTCTTCCACTGTTCCGTTAAAGTCAGCAAATGGACCTTCTTTAACGCGTACATCTTCACCCGGCTGGAATACGGTTCTTGGTTTCGGTTTATCAGAATTTTGCTCAAGGCGATTTAAGATAATATCTGCTTCGCGATTGCTGATCGGGGCAGGTTTATCTGGCGTACCGCCAATAAAACCCATTACGCGTGGCACACTGCGCACAAGCTGCCAAGTGTAATCATTCATTTCCATTTGCACTAATACATAGCCTGGGAAATATTTACGTTCGCTTTTACGGCGTTTACCACCAACATTCTCAACCACTTCTTCTGTCGGCACAAGCACTTCACCAAATTGATCTTCCATTTGGTGCAATTTAATATATTCGCGTAATGTTGCTGCTACACGGCCTTCAAAGCCAGAAAATGCTTGTAACACATACCAGCGTTTTTTTGGAGTATTCTCTGTCATCTTAGAACCTCAAATTTGTTAAGAAATTAATTACAGAAACAATAATAGAATCAAGCCCCCATAAAATTAGGGAAACAATCATTGTAACAGCCATTACAATCAAGGTTGTTTGCATCGCCTCAGAACGTGTTGGCCATACAATTTTTCTTAATTCTGTTCTAGAGTCTTTTAAAAAGGCTCGTGCTTTTGTTCCTTGGTTCGTAATTGCTAAAATTCCCAAAGCAACAAGTAATAAGATCACTACCGCAACCACGCGGATTGGAGTAGAAAATTGATCTGCAAAATAAATATTTCCCACTGCTGCAACGGCAATAATGACAATGCCGAGTAGCCATAAAAAGGTATTTAGTCCTTTCGATTTTTGAAGATGTTCCGCTTGTTCAGCGTGTTTCTTTTTATCAATATTTGACGCCATAATTGTATCCATTATTCAATTAAAATCGGGATGCTGTTTTGAACGGGGAATTGTAGCATTTTCTTATTTTGTTGCCTATTAAAAATAAGAGAAATTTTCGTGATTTCATACAATAAGGACATAAATCTGCGCAAAGAAAAAACTCCTAAAATTTATACCGCA
>NZ_PQVI01000033.1 GCF_002921145.1 Avibacterium endocarditidis | reverse complement strand
TTTTTATTTACTGTTAAGCACTATTTGCTTTTACGCATAATACATTTCAAATTCCACTGGGTGTGGGGTCATATTTAAACGTTCCACTTCTTTACGCTTAATCGCAATAAAGGCATCAACGAAATCTTTGCTGAACACGCCGCCTTGGGTCAAGAATTCGTAATCTTTTTCCAATGCGTTTAATGCTTCTTCCAATGATCCTGCTACGGCTGGAATTTCTTTTAATTCTTCTGGCGGTAAATCATACAGGTTTTTATCCATTGCATCGCCTGGGTGAATTTTGTTCACAATACCATCTAAGCCTGCCATTAATAATGCCGAGAAAGCTAAATATGGGTTTGCCATTGGATCTGGAAAACGCGCTTCAATACGAATCGCTTTCGGGCTAGTTACCGCTGGAATACGGATTGACGCAGAGCGGTTACTTGCTGAGTAAGCTAATAATACAGGCGCTTCAAAACCTGGTACTAAGCGTTTATATGAGTTGGTTGAAGGGTTAGTAAAGGCATTCAATGCTTTAGCGTGTTTGATGATCCCGCCAATGTAGTAAAGTGCGGTTTCAGAAAGCCCTGCATATTTATCCCCTTGGAAAATATTTTTGCCGTCTTTGCTTAAGGACATATTACAGTGCATTCCTGAGCCGTTATCGCCAGTGATAGGTTTTGGCATAAAGCAGGCGGTTTTGCCGTGTTCTGCCGCCACATTTTGCACCACATATTTATAAATTTGCGTTTCGTCTGCTTTTAAGGTGAGCGAGTTAAATTTGGTGGCAATTTCATTTTGTCCTGCGGTGGCCACTTCGTGGTGGTGCGCTTCAATCACCAAGCCCATTTCTTCTAGCAATAAGCACATTTCTGAACGAATATCGTGCGCGGTATCATTTGGCGCAACCGCACAATAACCGCCTTTGGTGAGTGGACGATAACCATTGTTGCCGCCTTCATAAATTTTGTTGGTATTCCACGCGCCCTCAATATCATCGACCACATAAGAATTGCCATTCATTGCCGAACCAAAACGTACATCATCAAATAAGAAAAACTCAGGTTCTGGGCCGAAAAACACATCGTCTGCAATGCCTGTTGAGCGCATATAATTTTCCGCTCGGATCGCAATAGAACGTGGATCGCGATCATAGCTTTGCATTGTGGTTGGTTCATAAATACTGCAACGAAGGGATAAGGTTGGGATTTGTGCGAAAGGATCTACTACGGCGGTTTCAGCGATTGGCATTAATAACATATCTGCTTTATTAATGGCTTTCCAACCTTCCACCGATGAACCGTCAAACATTTTACCGTCTTCAAATAAATCTTCATCAATTAGGTTAACAGGTAAGGATACGCCGTGCTCTTTTCCTTTAATATCGGTAAAGCGAAGAAGAACAAACTTAATGTCATTTTCTTCGATTAACTTAAACACATTGGCAACGGCCGCTTCATTTGACATAGTGATAATCCTCATAAATATGATTGCTAGAGTTGAGATGCTGTGTGCTTAATGCACGCTGGCTAAAATATCACATCACCTGCAAAATTCAAGGGGCGAGCGTGATTTTAATTTCACTTAAGTGCGGTAAAAAAATCAGGAATTTTTACACCGCACTTTGTGAAATTCTCTCCAAAAGATAGAAATCCACTTATTTCCAATTATTCATAGCTCAACGTGGCAAAACGTTGTATAATCTGCAACCTTTTCGTGCAATCTTGCTAACAACATTGCACGTTATTCAAACATCATTATTGATAACAAAAGACTTTTCAAATGACAGATACCATTGATATTAACAAATTGCGTAACATCGCAATTATTGCTCACGTTGACCACGGAAAAACCACGCTTGTTGATAAATTATTACAGCAGTCAGGTACGCTTGAAGCAAGCCGTGCAGACGCGGACGAACGCGTGATGGATTCCAATGATCTTGAGAAAGAACGTGGCATTACCATTCTTGCAAAAAATACCGCAATTAACTGGAACGATTACCGTATAAATATTGTAGATACCCCAGGACACGCCGATTTTGGTGGTGAAGTAGAACGCGTGCTTTCTATGGTGGATAGCGTATTGTTAGTAGTGGACGCCTTTGACGGCCCAATGCCACAAACCCGTTTCGTAACGCAAAAAGCTTTCGCTCACGGCTTAAAACCTATCGTGGTAATTAACAAAGTGGACAGACCTGGCGCACGCCCTGATTGGGTGGTGGATCAAGTGTTTGATTTATTCGTGAATCTTGGCGCCACAGACGAACAGCTCGACTTCCCTATTATTTACGCTTCTGCGTTAAATGGTGTGGCAGGCTTAGAACACGAAGATATGGCACAAGATATGACGCCATTATTTGAAGCCATTGTACAACACGTTGAACCGCCAAAAGTGGAGCTTGATGCGCCATTCCAAATGCAAATTTCTCAACTTGATTACAGCAACTATGTAGGCGTAATCGGGATTGGTCGTATCAAACGTGGTACAGTAAAACCAAACCAAGCGGTAACCATTATTGATAGCGAAGGCAAAACACGCAACGGCAAAATCGGCCAAGTGTTAGGCCATTTAGGTTTACAACGCTATGAAGAAGATCTTGCACAAGCGGGTGATATTGTGGCGATCACCGGTTTAGGCGAACTCAATATTTCTGACACCATTTGCGATGTAAACAATGTAGAAGCCTTACCAGCCTTAAGTGTTGATGAACCAACGGTAACGATGTTCTTCTGCGTAAATACCTCTCCATTCTGTGGTAAAGAAGGGAAATTCGTCACTTCACGCCAAATTTTAGAGCGCTTAAACAAAGAGCTTGTGCATAATGTGGCATTGCGTGTAGAAGAAACCCAAAACCCAGATGAATTCCGTGTTTCAGGACGTGGTGAATTGCACCTTTCTGTATTAATCGAAAATATGCGCCGTGAAGGCTATGAGCTTGCGGTATCACGTCCGAAAGTTATCTTTAAAGAAGAAGACGGTCGCAAACAAGAGCCATTCGAGCAAGTAACCATTGATATTGAAGAACAACATCAAGGTGCGGTAATGGAAGCCTTGGGTATCCGTAAAGGTGAAGTGAAAGATATGATTCCAGACGGCAAAGGACGCACCCGTTTAGAATACATTATCCCAAGCCGTGGTTTAATCGGTTTCCGTAATGAATTTATGACAATGACGTCAGGAACAGGCTTACTCTACTCCACATTCAGCCATTATGACGATGTAAAACCAGGTGAAATCGGTCAGCGCAAAAACGGCGTGTTAATTTCTAACGGTACGGGCAAAGCCCTTGCTTATGCGCTATGGGGCTTACAAGAGCGTGGTAAGCTGATGATTGATCACGGTGTGGAAGTGTATGAAGGACAAATCATCGGTATTCACAGCCGTTCAAACGATTTAACGGTAAACTGCTTACAAGGGAAAAAACTCACCAATATGCGCGCTTCAGGAAAAGACGATGCTATCGCATTAACCACGCCTGTGCGTTTCTCTCTTGAGCAAGCCATTGAATTTATTGATGATGACGAATTAGTAGAAGTTACCCCAACATCAGTGCGTATTCGTAAGAAATTACTCACTGAAATGGAACGCAAACGCGCTAGCCGTACAACAACTAGCACAAGCACCCATTAATTCTGATTATTACTAATAAAAAGTGCGGTGGTTTTTTGCTGAATTTTTAGCAAATTTCCACCGCACTTTTCTTATTACAAACTCTGCTATTCTTCCCCATTTTTTCTAAAGCAACCTTTACGAAACCTCAAACTCAGGTTAAACAAAAAAGCCGAATGGAAATCCATTCGGCTTGTTATCATCGTTCACTCGCGATTAAGCAAGATCGTCAATCACCACATACACCTTGGTTGTCGGGCCGTGTACACCAACCACTTTAACTAGCTCAATATCCGCAGTAGAACTTGGGCCTGAGATGATGTTTACGCAAGATGGCATTCTTTCCCCTAACACGGCTTTGTCGTGCAGAATTTTGGCAAGCTGTGCCACTCGCGGTAAAACAAGGCTTTTACGCACCACAACAATGGATTTTTCTGGCAATAAGCTCACCGAACGGCCTTTGTCTTTGCCTGAAAATAGCACGACACCGCCTGATTCAGCCAAGCCATATTCTGCATAGTTAATGCCGATATTAGCTCGTTCTGCGTGTTTGAGATTTTCTTCACCATTTTGTGGCAACCAAATATCTGTTTCGTAATGGGCTTGCACATCTTGGGTAATACCCAATTGTTCTAAACGCTCATCACCGGTTACGATAATATGTCCACCACCATATTTTTCGCAGGCAGAAAGCACCGCACTTTTGGCGTCCTCTTCGTTGGTTTCGATCACATCAACCATCATCGCTTTTGCCGATTCGATAAAAGTTTGGCATAAGGCTTGCGGATCAAGATCGGTTAAACGCGTTGTAGCGTAATCATTTAGCGGCGCAGGCATTGGCTCTGGCACAAGCTGGCGTGGACGCCCCATTCGTTCCGCAAGTTTGTTTAGGAAGTTTTCTCTATTTTGTGCGTCCATTATTTTGCCTCTCTTTTGTTAAACCATTCACGGAAACTTTCGCCATCAGCACTTGGCAGATCGCGCGCTTTTGTCCATTCGGCCAATGCGCCAAATTCAAGCGGTGCTTTACCATTTTTGATGAATTTGCTTGCCACTTTTGCGCCCACATTCACGCCCACTTTCCATAAGGTTGGGTGAGAGTTAGCAAAGTTGAAACCAAAGATAGATAAACGCTCTGCGGTTGGTGTCATACCACTTTGGGCAATATGCTCACGGTGTTTTAAGATGAGCTGTGCCAATGGAATTTTCACTGGACAAACTGAGTTACAGGCTGTACATAATGAGCAGGCATATGGCAACTCTTTGAAATCTTCATACCCACCTAATAATGGCGAAATTACCGATCCAATTGGGCCGGGATAAATTGAGCCATAACCGTGTCCACCAATTTGGCGATAGGCTGGACAAGTATTTAAACACGCGCCACAGCGGATACAACGCAATACCTCTTTAAATTCGCTTTCGAGAATTTTAGAGCGCCCGTTATCCACGATAACCAAATGGAATTCTTCAGGGCCGTCCGTTTCACCCGCAAGGCGTGGGCCAGTGAGCCAAGTGTTATAACCAGTTAATTTTGCCCCTACGGCACTTCTAGCAAGCATTGTGATGAGCACATCTACTTCTTCAAAGGTTGGCGCAATACGCTCCATTCCCATTACTGCAATGTGCGTTTTTGGCACAGTGGTGGCAAGACGTAAGTTTCCCTCGTTGGTAACCAAGCAAAGGCTACCTGTTTCAGGCACGGCAAAGTTACACCCACTCACGCCGATGTCAGCTTCTAAGAAATCTTGACGAATTTTTTTCACGAATGAACAAGGTCATTGCTTCTGGCGTTTCTGGGCCGTCATAGCCTAATTTTTCGTGTAAATCTTTACGAATTTGATGGCGATCTTTGTGAATGGCTGGCACCACGATATGAGAAGGGCGATCCCCGGCAATTTGTAGGATATATTCCCCTAAATCCGTTTCAATCACCTTGATACCTTCGGCTTCCAGCACTTCGTTCATACCAATTTCTTCGGTTACCATTGATTTGGATTTCACGATTTTCTTGGCATTTTTCTCAAGAGCAACTTGGCGAATATAATTGGTGGCATCTTCTGCGGTTTCAGCAAAATACACTTTTCCGCCATTTTCCGTCACTTTTTCGCTTAATTGATATAAGTAAGCATCAAGATTAGCTAAAACGTGGTTACGAATATGTTTTGCTTCATCACGCCATTCTTCCCAATGACCAAGTTCGTCCACCATTTTTTGGCGATTTGTGCCGATGCGTTCTTGCGCCATTACAATGGCTTTGCGCATAATGTCATTGTGAATTTCATTATCCACGCGTTTTTTAAATGCAAGATTGCTGGTTTTTAATGACATCTTATTTTCCCTCCTGCATTAATACTTCGGCAATGTGCATCACTTTCACATTTTTGCCTTCACGACTTAAACGTCCACCAATATTGAGCAGACAGCTTACATCAGCCCCGATTAAATAATCAGGGTGAACCTCTGTGATATGTTCCACTTTTTCCGTTACCATTTCACCAGAAATTTCCGCCATTTTCACCGAGAATGTTCCACCAAAACCGCAACAAGTGCTTTGGTTGTGAATTGGCAATAATTCTAGCCCTTTCACATTTTGTAATAAGGCTAAAGGCTCGTTCACAATGCCTAATTTGCGGCTTAAGCTACAAGATGGGTGATATACCGCTTTTCCTGTTAAAGTCGCGCCCACATTGGTTACGCCTAATTTATTGACGATAAAATCCGTTAAATCATAAAAACGATCAGCCACTTTCTGCGCGCGCTCTGCCCATTCTGGCTCATCAAAACGGTTAAAATATTCAGGATAGGTTTTAATCGCGTAAACACAAGAACCCGCAGGGGCAACGATCGGATAATCATTGACTTCAAAGGTTTCCACCAAGTTTTTCATTCCAGCTAAGGCTTGTTTGGTATAACCACTGTTCAGCGAAGGCTGACCGCAGCAACCTTGTTTTTCAAGGAATACAATATTACAGCCGAGCTTTTCTAGTAATAATACGGTGTTTTTTGCAACGCCGGCTTTTACCACATCAGCGATACAAGTAACGTAAAAATTTACGTTCATAAATTACTCCAACATAATCAAATAGAAATGAGAAATCAGGCAAAGTTACCTCTGCCTGATTTGTAATAATTCACACTAAACGTTAAAGAAAAGTGGAATAATAAAGAGTGCAACAAGTGCGGCAATAATACCATAAACGATCATTGGAACGATGGTTTTCTTAATGATTGTGCCTTCTTGTTTATCAATATTTAATACCGAGCTTACCGCAACGATGTTGTTGATACATACCATATTCCCCATTGCACCACCAACAGATTGCAGGGCAAGAACAAGGGTCGCAGAAAGACCAGTAATTTCCGCAGTGGACAGCTGAACACTACCAAAGGTTAAATTAGAAACGGTGTTTGAACCTGAGAAGAACGCACCCACCGCACCTAAGTAAGACGCAAATAATGTCCAATATTCTCCTGTGGCTTCCGCAAAACTTCTACCGATAATTTTCACCATTGAATTATCGCCGCCCACAAGCATTAAGTTCACCATAATTAATGCTCCAACAAGGGCTAAGAATGGGTTGCGAGTTTGTCTTAAGCTGCCCATAAAAATATCTTTGGTTTTGCTTGCCGATAATGCGAATAATGGGATTGAGATTAACACGGTTACCACAAATGGAATTAATGCTGGCACATAAAGCAATTTATAGCTTGCATTCACCGATGTACCAAAAATTTGTTTTAAGCTGAAAATTAAACCGTGGCTAATTTCAAATAAACCTAATGAGCCTAATTGTACGCTAAACCAAGTTGTCGCATCGTTCATCATTGCTTTGAATGGCAATTGTTGTAAACGTGTTACAATTAAAATCGCAATTAATAAACCTGTTGGTAATAAGGCTTTCACTACTTGCCCTGTGCTTACTGCGTTATCATCAAGGTTATTTTCTACTTTGGCTAAACCAATGCCTTTATTTGCTACAAACACAGACACCAATAAACCAATTGCACCACCCACTAATGATGGGAACTCATAGTTCACTTGGGCCAATAAGAAATAAGGCACAACACAAGCGAAAATGCTGATATAAATAAACACAAGGTTTTTACGAATTTCACTCCAACCTACGATTAAACGTAACGCCATTAATGGAATAATTAATGCGGCAAAAGAGTGAATAAGCGCTGACATTGAACCAATTTCAAGAATTTGGTTATCCGTTAAATTTAATGGGCCGAAACCAAACCAAGTTGGCGTCCCTACTGCTCCAAAGGAAACCGGTACAGAGTTCATAATTAAGGCAAGCATTGCCACTTTTAGTGGCGGGAAGCCTAAGCCCACTAAGATCGGCGCAGCGATCGCTGCTGGCGTCCCGAAGCCACTCGCCCCTTCAATCATAAAGGCAAATGCCCAACCGATAATCATAATTTGTGCAACAGGGTTTGGATTAATATTACCTAACCACTTACGCAAGGTATTCGTTGCACCTGAGATTTCAGAAAAACGGTTAAATAAAATCGCACCGAAAATTACCGTAATTGGTGTTTGAACCGCCACCAATGCAGCTGTTACATTGGCACTCACGATAGCAATATCTGTGCCAAAGAAAATAAATTGAATAATTAAGACCACTACCGCAATCCACGGCAATGCAACATAAGATGGCAACGCATTACGTTTTACCATTAAATAAATTAATAAAACAATAGGAAAAATACTAAGAAAAAGAGCCATACAAACTACTCCATCAATAATTAATGTTATGACTTAAATGAGAGTGCCATTCTATGCTGATTTAATCGTTTTAGTAAAACATTTGTTAAGAAATTATGACAACGATCACAAAAATTTTAACATTTCGCTAAAAATACTTCCTTATGGTTAGCCTTTAGCCAGTCTGAGAAGTCATTTCTCATTAAGGGCAAAATCCGCTATAATTAGCCAATTTTGCAAAAAACTTATTATTTTTTCACCG
>NZ_PQVI01000032.1:5126-7674 GCF_002921145.1 Avibacterium endocarditidis | reverse complement strand
CCAAAGATTTGCCGATTATTGCGGTGAATAATATCCAAACTATCGTGCATAACAAAGAACAATTAGAAGCTTTACAGCAAGCCGATTTACCTAACCCGATTAAAGTCTGGCTTAAAATTGACACGGGAATGCATCGCCTTGGTGTTGCCTTAGATGAAGTGGAAACATTTTGCCAAGCCCTTGAAAAATGTCCAAATATTGAACCGCACTTTGGTTTCGTCAGTCATTTTAGCCGTGCCGATGAATTAGAATCTGATTACACGCAAAAACAACTTAACGCCTTTCTTCAAGCTACCGAAAATAGAGCAGGGGAGCGTAGCATTGCGGCATCAGGGGGCATTTTATTTTGGCACGAAGCGCATTTAGATTGGATTCGCCCCGGCATTATTTTATACGGCATTTCGCCGAACAATGTACCAAGCCGAGAATACGGCTTAATTCCTGTAATGACGCTAACTTCATCACTGATTGCGGTGCGTGAGCATAAAAAGGGCGAACCTGTAGGCTATGGCGGAAAATGGGTGAGCGAACAAGATACCAAAATTGGTGTGGTCGCCATTGGCTATGGCGATGGCTATCCAAGAGATATGCCAATGGGAACGCCCGTTTATCTTAATGGTCGCCTTGTGCCAATTGTGGGCAGAGTATCAATGGATATGCTCACCGTTGATCTTGGCAAAGACAGCCAAGATCAAGTGGGCGATGAAGTGATCTTATGGGGCAAGGAATTGCCTATCGAAGAAATCGCAGCAATAAGCGGCATTTTAAGTTATGAATTAATAACAAAACTCACCCCACGAGTTTTGACGGAATATATTGATTAATCTGGTGTTTTTATAAACGATTTAATCGTGCTGTTATAAAAATGGATTTCTATTCTTAACAATTAAAGGAAAAACAATGAAAAATATCAACCCAACTACCACTAACGCGTGGAAAGCCTTAGAACAACACAAAAGTAACCTAGGTGAAACCACGATCCAGCAATTATTTGCGCAAGAACCCAATCGTTTTAAAGATTATTCTTTAACCTTTGATAACGAGATTTTGGTGGATTACTCAAAAATAACCTTACCCAAGAAACTTTAGAGTTATTACGTCAATTAGCGGAAGAATGTGGTTTGCAGGAAGCCACAGAAGCAATGTTCACTGGGGAAAAAATCAACCGCACGGAAAATCGTGCTGTTTTACACACCGCACTTCGTAACCGTTCAAATACCCCTGTATTGGTGGACGGCAAAGATGTAATGCCTGAAGTGAATGCCGTGCTGGCGAAAATGAAATCTTTCTGTGATCGCGTCATTTCGGGCGAATGGAAAGGCTACACAGGCAAAGCGATCACTGATGTGATTAACATCGGCATTGGTGGCTCGGATTTAGGGCCTTATATGGTAACTGAAGCCTTGCGTCCTTATAAAAACCACCTCAATATGCACTTTGTGTCTAACGTGGACGGCACGCACATCGCGGAAACCTTGAAAAAAGTGAACCCAGAAACCACCCTAGTGCTAGTAGCATCAAAAACTTTCACCACGCAAGAAACAATGACCAACGCAAATTCTGCCCGTGATTGGTTCTTAGCCAGTGCGAAAGATGAAGCACATATTGCAAAACATTTCGCCGCACTTTCAACGAACGCAAAAGAAGTGGAAAAATTCGGCATTGATACCGCACATATGTTTGAATTCTGGGATTGGGTTGGCGGACGCTATTCCTTATGGTCGGCTATCGGTTTATCTATCGCCCTTTCTATCGGTTTTGAAAACTTTGAAGCCTTGTTATCAGGCGCGCACGAAATGGATAAACATTTCCGCAATGCACCACTGGCTGAAAATATCCCAGCGACTCTTGCCTTAGTGGGGTTATGGAACACCAATTTCCTTGGTGCACAAACCGAAGCGATTTTGCCATATGACCAATATTTACACCGTTTCGCTGCTTATTTCCAACAAGGCAATATGGAATCAAACGGAAAATATGTGGGACGTGATGGCAAAGTAGTAGATTATCAAACTGGTCCAATTATCTGGGGCGAACCTGGGACAAACGGACAACACGCGTTCTATCAATTAATTCACCAAGGGAAAATTTTAATTCCTTGTGATTTCATTGCCCCAGCACAAACCCACAACCCACTTTCAGATCATCACCTGAAATTATTGTCTAACTTCTTCGCTCAAACTGAAGCACTGGCTTTCGGTAAAAGCAAAGAAGAAGTGGAAGCAGAATTTGTCAAAGCGGGCAAATCCCTTGATGAAGTGAAAGACATCGTGCCATTTAAAGTGTTCACAGGTAACAAACCAACCAATTCCATCTTATTGCAAAAAATTACCCCATTTAGCTTGGGCGCACTCATTGCAATGTACGAACACAAAATCTTCACGCAAGGTGTAATCTTCAACATTTTCAGCTTTGACCAATGGGGTGTAGAGCTTGGCAAACAGCTCGCCAACCGCATTTTACCAGAGCTTGAAAACAACAACGAAATCACCAGCCACGACAGCTCAACCAACGGTTTAATCAACCAATACAAAGCGTGGCGTTAATT
>NZ_PQVI01000032.1:0-5116 GCF_002921145.1 Avibacterium endocarditidis | reverse complement strand
AAAATAAAGTGCGGTGATTTTCACGCATTTTTTCGATCAATAAATGTTTCCTAGCAAGAAAAACACCTTTTCCAATAATAGGTATTGGCACGTTTTCGCTTGTGATAGAATCCGCACGATTTTTTAACCTAGGAGAAATTAATGAAAAAATTAGCTTTTGCAGGCGCATTATTTGCTTTTGCAGCAACAAGTGCCAGTGCCATTGATGTAGTCAGCAAAGATGGCAAGGTGGATTTTGGTTCACGTTTTGAAGCAACGGTTATTGCTAATAATGTTGATGGCGGTTGGGAGATGATCTGGGGGTCGAAAGAGCAACTTTGGCTGACAGAACGTGCAGGCAGAAATATCGTGAGCATTGATCCAAAAACAGGTGAGAAAACCGTGTTGTATCATTTTGCTAATGCTTATGAGAAATTTCCACATCAAGGCGTGTTAGGGTTAGCCTTAGATCCAAATTTTGATGCAGGTGAGCCTTATGCTTATGCGGCTTATACTTATGCTGATGGCGAGAAAAAATTCGCCCGTATTGTACGTTTAACCTATGATGCGAAAGCCAATAAATTAGGTGATGAGCAAATTGTGATTGACCACATTATCGCAGGCGTGGATCACAATGCAGGACGCATTAAATTTGGCCCAGATGGCAAACTTTATTACACCACAGGTGATTTAGGTTATAACCAAGGTAAACACGTTTGTGATGAAATCACTTCACAAAAATTACCAACGGCAGAACAAGTGAAAAATCACGATCACAGTGCTTATAACGGCAAAACCTTGCGTATCAACAAAGATGGCTCAATCCCTGATGATAACCCTGTAATTAAAGGCGTGAAAAGCCATGTTTATACTTATGGACACCGCAATCCACAAGGTTTAGTGTGGGTGGGGAATCACCTTTATAGCACAGAACAAGGCCCATCAAGTGATGATGAATTGAACAAACTTGAAGCGGGTGGAAACTACGGCTGGCCGCACGTTGCGGGCTTTAAAGATGATTTGGCTTATGTTTATGCTAACTATTCGGCAGCGGTGAATTGCCCGAGCGTGAAATATGATCCGAATGTGATCCCTGAAGGCGTGCCAACGCAAAAAGAAACGGATTACAAAGAGCCTGTGGTTGATCCGGTAAAAACTTTCTTCACGGTTAATAATAACTACAACTACACCAATGCGACTTGTGGCAAGTTGTCATATATTTGTTGGCCAACCATTGCCCCAGGTAATGCGGTTTATTATCCAAAAGACGGCGTAATCCCAGAGTTCCGCAATTCATTATTATTAGCAACCTATAAGAGCGGTTCGATTTATCAAGTAAAAATGAATGAAGACGCAAGCAATGTGCAAGGGGATACCGCGAAATATTTCACCAGTGCAAACCGTTATCGCAATGCGTTAGTGAGCCCTGATACCCGCAAAATCTATGTGGTAACAGACAATATGGGGAACGGTCGTCAGTTAGATGACACGCCAACATCAAAAATGGCAAACCCAGGATCAATTATTGTGTTTGAATATATCGGTCAATAATTCTTCTTTCAAATAGAAAAAGTGCGGTGAGAAAAAATTTCACCGCACTCGCCATTATTTTTTCCAAATAATATGATATTGGCGATCTTCTTCTTGATGAGAAATGAGGAATTTCGCGAAAATATCGTCCATTTCGTCTTGCTCATTGACTAAGCCGATCCAAACTTCGGCATATTCTTCAGGATCAATTAGCACGCCGATTTCTTCTTCCCAATCTTCTGCGGTTTCGACAAATTCTACCGCGCCGCGTTCTTCAAATTGGAGATTAAAAAGCAGAATATCTGCGGGATCAAGGTTTTCCCCCGCCATTTCAAGAAAAATATCGTAGGCAATATCAATGGCTGTATCGGGATCGAGTTTTTGTTTTTGTTCTGTCATTGGTTGTCTTATTTAGGTGAAAAGGGTAGGTATCATAACATAAGAATAATGGCGAAAGAAAAGTGCGGTGATTTTCCACCGCACTTTATTTTTTGCTCGATTAGCTTTTAGCCCGTATTACGCATTCCCGCTGCGATACCTGTGATGGTGATCATCAAGGCTTGTTCAACATCAGGATTTGGATTTTCTGGATTTTCACGCAAGCGGCGTAATAATTCCACTTGTAATAAGTTAAGTGGATCGGTGTAAATATTACGCAGTGCGATAGATTCAGCAATCCAAGGAAGATCAGACATTAATTGATCTTCGTGCGATAAAGACAGAATTGTTTGAATATCCGCTTTTAATTGTTCGCGTAATGATTGCCCTAAATACCACAATTCAGGTTTCACAAGGTGCTGATCGTAATGCTCTGAAAGCCAAGTGTCGGTTTTGCTGAATACCATTTCCAACATTCCGATACGCGTAGAAAAGAACGGCCATTGTTTACACATTTCTTCGATCACATCACCTTTGCCTTGTTCAATGGCTAAACGCACAGAAGCGCCTGCACCAAGCCAAGCTGGGAGCATTAAGCGGTTTTGCATCCACGCGAAAATCCAAGGAATAGCACGCAAACTTTCTACCCCACCATTTGGATTACGTTTTGCAGGGCGTGAACCTAATGGCAATTTTGACAGCTCTTGTTCTGGCGTTGCAGAACGGAAATAAGGCACGAAATCTTTATCGCCACGCACCACGCCACGGTAAATTTCGCAAGACGTGGTAGAAAGCTCGTCCATCACTTCACGCCACGCCGTTTTTGGCTCTGGCGGTGGTAATAAATTGGCTTCTAAAATTGCGCTAGCATAAAGATCTAAACTGCCCACTGCCACGGCTGATAAGCCCAGTTTAAAGCGGATCATTTCCCCTTGTTCAGTAACACGCAATCCGTTTTTCAATGAGCGTGGTGGCTGAGAAAGTAATGCTGCGTGTGCTGGTGCGCCACCACGTCCGATTGTGCCGCCGCGTCCGTGGAATAAGGTGAGTTCAATGCCGAGTTCTTCACACAAATTCACTAGCTGTTCTTGCGCACGATATTGCGCCCAAGAAGCCGCCATCATTCCTGCGTCTTTGGCACTGTCGGAATAGCCGATCATCACCATTTGTTTGTTGTCAATCACGCCACGATACCAACCGATATTGAATAATTGGCGCATTACTTCTTCAGACGCATCTAAGTCATCAAGGGTTTCAAACAATGGCACAACAGGCAAATGATAAGGCACGCCCGCTTCTTTCAAGAGTAAATGCACGGCAAGCACGTCAGAAGCCGTGCGCGCCATAGAAATAATGTAGCAGGAAATCACGCCCTCTGGCTGTTCTGCGATCACTTTACAGGTATCTAACACTTCTTGCGTTTCTGCTGAAGGTTGCCAATCACGCGGTAACAGTGGGCGGCGTGAGCTTAATTCACGGATTAAGAACGCTTGTTTGTCATCTTCCGTCCATTGTGAATAATCGCCTAAACCGATATAACGGGTGATTTCCGCAATGGCATCGCTATGACGTGTACTTTCTTGGCGAATATCAAGGCGAGAAAGGGATAAACCAAAGCAACGGATACGGCGTAAGCAATCAAGTAGCGCGCCGTTAGCGATAATGCGCATTCCGCATTGATGTAGAGATTGATAACAATCGTAAAGGGGTTCCCAAAGCTGTTCGTCATCAGTGAGCAGTTCTTGCTCAGTTACAACTGGGGTTCTGCCCTCCAATAAATCGCCGTAATTCGCCACGGTTTTGATCAATTTGCTACGCAAATCTTTCACCACAAAACGGTAAGGCTCTAGGTGATCGCCATATTTAGCACGAAATTCTGGCGTGCATTCAATCACAGAAAGTTCATCAGCAAGTAATTTAATGTCTTCTAAAAAGAGTTCTGCGGCTTTCCAACGATTCATCAGCAACACTTGGCGGGTGGTTTGCGCGCTAACAAATGGGTTTCCATCACGGTCACCGCCCATCCAAGAAGAAAAACGCACAGGGGCAAGATCCACTGGCAGCTGCACCGCAAAATTTTTCTCTAAATGGAAGTTAAATAAACGGCAGAATTCTGGCACGGCTTTCCATAAACTGTTTTCAATCACCGCCATTCCTGCTTTGGCTTCATCAACGGGCGTTGGACGTTGAGTACGAATTTCATTGGTATGCCAAGCAAGAGCAATCAGCTGCATTAAGCGGCGTTTAAGTTTGGTGGTTTCCGCTTCGGTTAAATCATCGTGTTCCAAACGGCTTAAACAGCGGTTGATTTCAACGTGTTTATGCCCGAGTGAACGGCGTGTTACCTCTGTTGGGTGAGCGGTAAGCACCAGCTCAATAATCAGTTTCTGTACCGCATCAAGCACTTTTTCTGTTGGCACATTTTGCGCTTTTAAGCGTTGAAAGAGCGCTTCTAAGGTACGGTCGGAAGACTCTTGGTCAATATGCTGACGGGAAATGGTTTGATATTGCTCAGCAATATTGGTGAGGTTTAAGAAGTGGCTAAAAGCACGCGCCACAGGAATGATGTTTTCATCGGAAATCGTGGCTAGTATTTCAAGCAATTGTTCACGGGATTTTTCATCACCTGCACGGGAATTTCTTGATAACACGCGAATTTTTTCAATTAAATCAAGAATTTCACTGCCTTGTGCATCACTAATGGTTTCCCCTAAGAAATGCCCAAGCATATTGATGTTGTTACGCAACGTTGTGTATTGTTGGATCATAAGCACCTCACAAAAAAGTAAATTCGTTTTCTGAGATAGATATAATCAAAAATAGGGAGAAAGGTCAATTATTTAAAAGATAAAAAATAATATAAATCAAAAGTGCGGTGGTTTTTCTATAAATTTCTGCAATTTTTTTATATAAAATCTAAATAAGTTACAAATTTGTTAAAAAATAGAAATAAAAACGCCCGCACTTAACGGGCATTATACTGAGCGGATAAATTGGCGTTAATTACATTTTTTCACCGAGCTACGGATCACCAATTCAGGGTGCATTTCAATAATTTCGTGCTGGCCTGATTTCTCACTAATGCGTTGGAACAATAAGTTCACCGCTTGTGCACCTAAACGAGATTTAGACTGGTGTATCGTAGTGAGCGGTGGCGAATAAAAACGTGAGGCGTGGATATTATCATAGCCAATAATGGAAATATCATCAGGCACTTTCAGCCCTTTTT
>NZ_PQVI01000031.1 GCF_002921145.1 Avibacterium endocarditidis | reverse complement strand
AAATGCGCAGCCGCAGATGGCAGCAGCTCAATCAGTGAATGTTGAAAATACTGATCGTCAAGCGGCGCAATCTGAAACTTCAGCACAGCTATTACAATCAGAGATGAATAAAATTAATGCGGGTGAAAATCTCAGTACAATGGAAAGTGCGGTGGAAAATTCTGAAATTTCTACGCCAGCAATGAATAGTGTACTGCGTATTGAAATTACTGGTGCGAGCTGCTGGGTTCGTGTACGTGATGCAAATCGTAAAGTGTTAGCGGAAAAACTTTATAAACAAGGTGAAGTACTTAATTTTAACCAACAAACTACTTATGATTTGACTATTGGCGCACCGGGTAGCGTAAAAATTACCTATAAAGGTGAGGCTTATCCGCTTAAAGTTGATGGCCGTGTCGCTAAATTCAAATTGCAATAAGCAAAGAGATCATAATGTCGTCATTTAAACCGAATATTAAACGTCGTGAATCGACAAAAATTTATGTGGGCAATGTTCCCGTAGGGGGCGATGCACCTATTGCCGTGCAATCTATGACTAACACACGCACCACGGACGTAGAAGCCACAGTGGCACAAATTAAAGCCCTTGAACGTGTTGGGGCGGATATTGTGCGGGTTTCTGTACCTACAATGGATGCAGCAGAAGCGTTTAAATTAATCAAGCAACAAGTGAATGTGCCATTAGTGGCGGATATTCATTTTGATTATCGTATTGCTTTGAAAGTGGCGGAATATGGCGTGGATTGTTTGCGTATTAACCCCGGTAATATTGGGCGTGAAGATCGCATTCGTGCCGTGGTGGATTGTGCCAAAGATAAGAATATTCCTATTCGTATTGGGGTTAATGCGGGATCATTGGAGCGTGATATTCAAGAAAAATTTGGTGAGCCAACGCCTGAAGCCTTGCTCGAAAGTGCCTTACGCCACGTTGAAATTTTGGATCGGCTTAATTTCGATCAGTTTAAAGTGAGCGTGAAAGCCTCAGATGTGTTTCTTGCGGTAGAAAGTTACCGTTTATTGGCAAAAGCGATCAAACAGCCGTTGCATTTAGGCATTACCGAAGCTGGTGGTGCAAGAGCGGGGGCGGTGAAATCTGCAGTGGGGCTTGGAATGTTGCTCGCTGAAGGAATTGGCGACACCTTACGCGTTTCTTTAGCCGCTGATCCTGTAGAAGAAATTAAAGTGGGCTTTGATATTTTGAAATCCTTGCGTATCCGCTCTCGTGGAATTAATTTCATCGCTTGCCCAACCTGTTCTCGTCAAGAATTTGATGTGATCGGCACAGTGAACGCCCTTGAACAACGCCTTGAAGATATTATCACCCCAATGGACGTTTCCATTATTGGCTGTGTGGTGAATGGGCCGGGCGAAGCACTGGTATCAGATCTTGGTGTTACGGGTGGCAACAAGAAAAGCGGTTATTATGTTGATGGCGAACGCCAAAAAGAACGTTTTGATAATGAAGATCTAATCAATCAATTAGAAGCAAAGATTCGTGCTAAAGTGGCACAACAAGATCCAAAAAATCGAATTATTTAAGGAAAATATTGTGGCGAAAACAATTCAAGCAATTCGTGGAATGAATGATTGTTCCCCAACGGAAAGCCCGTTGTGGCAATGGGTGGAAAGCAAGGTTCGTAATGTTTTACAAAGTTATGGTTATTCTGAAGTACGTATGCCGATTGTGGAAAGCACCCCGCTTTTTGCGCGTGCTATCGGTGAAGTTACCGATGTGGTTTCTAAAGAAATGTACACCTTTTGGGATAATGATGAACAGCTTACCCTCCGCCCTGAAGGAACAGCGGGCTGTGTGCGTGCGGCGATTGAACACGGCTGGATCTATAATAATGAGCAACGTTTGTGGTATCTCGGGCCAATGTTCCGCCACGAACGTCCGCAGAAAGGCCGTTATCGTCAATTCCATCAAGCAGGTGTGGAAGTGTTTGGGATCGCCAATCCAGAAATTGATGCGGAACTCATTTTATTAACGGCTCGCTTGTGGAAAGAACTTGGTATCGATCAACACGTTAGCTTACAACTCAATTCTATCGGCTCTTTAGAAGCACGCAAAAATTATCGCTCTGCGTTGGTTGAATTTTTACAGCAGCACATTGATTTGCTTAGTGAAGAAGAAAAAGAACGCTTAGAAAATCCATTACGGATTTAGACAGCAAAAATCAAGCCCTGCAACAAGTGCTAAACGACGCGCCTAAATTATTAGATTACCTTGATGAAGAAAGTCGCGAGCATCTCGCTCAGCTATGTGCCTTGCTTGATGCAATGGGGATTGCTTATGAGGTGAATCCAAAATTAGTGCGTGGTTTGGATTATTACAACAAAACTGTGTTTGAATGGGTAACCAGCGCACTTGGCGCGCAAGGTACAGTGTGTGGTGGAGGCCGTTATGATGGCTTAGTCGAACAGCTTGGTGGACACGCCACCACAGGCGTGGGCTTTGCAATGGGCTTAGAGCGTTTAGTATTATTGGTGCAAGAAGTGAATCAGCATATTGATCTACCAAATGCAGTGGATATTTATGTGGTTCATACGGGAGAAGGCACGACCTTGCCGGCTTTCCAATTGTCTGAAAAACTTCGCACAAATTTACCGCACTTACGCACAATGACCCATTGTAGCGGTGGAAATTTCAAGAAACAGTTTAAGCGCGCAGATAAAGTGGGCGCCAAATTTGCCCTTGTTATTGGTGAAAGTGAAGCACAAAATCAGCAAGTGGTGGTCAAAGATTTGCTTGGTGGCGAACAGCAAGTTTTAGCGCAAGCTGATGTGGTAGATTTTTTTAAAAATATATTTGAATAAGGAAAAACTATGGCTTATACCATTGAAGAAGAACAAGAACTGAATGAACTGAAAACGTGGTGGAAAGAAAATGGCAAATTAGTTGTCGCGATTTTCGTGCTAACCCTTGCAGGCGTTTTTGGTTGGCGTTATTGGCAATCTCATCAAATTGCGCAAAATCAACAACGTTCAGCACAATATGAACAGCTTGTGAGCCAATTTCAGGCGGATAAAGCAAACGTGGGAAGTGTAGAACAATTCGCACAAAGCAATGATAAAACCGCTTATGCTGTGTTTGCCTTATTAGATGCTGCAAGTATTTCTGTGCAAAAACAAGAGTTTGCTCAAGCAGAAAATCTACTTAAACAAGCCTTAACTAATGCAGATGATGATATTTTGCGCTCAGTAAGTGCGTTACGTTTAGCGGAAGTACAGTTCCAACAGCAGCAATTTGATAATGCTTTGGCTTCTTTACAACAAGTAAAAGGTGAGGCGTGGAATAGTGCCTCGCTGTTATTAAAAGGCGATATTCAACTGGCCAAAGGGGATAAAGAAAGTGCCAAAGCCAGTTTTGAGCAAGGGCTAAAAACAGCAAGTCCGATTGAGGCTGATCTAATTCAAGTGCGGTTAAATAATTTATAATTTTTTTAAAGGCTTGCAAGTGCAAGCCTTGTTTATAACTAAATTTGGTCAGCTATGAATAGTGTATGTAGTCAAAGCAGCGGAATAGCGAAAATATTCTCTATATCTCTCGTGATATAACAGATAAGTCCCGTTATTGTTAGGCTGTTAGTATTTAAGCTATTCTTTAGCTGTATGTAATGCTCTATAGAATTATGTGGAAATTGAAAATCCACATGTGTTACATGTGGATTGTTGGCTTTATACCATAGACAAAAGGAAAGAAAGCAGCAATACAAGTTTAATTGCTTTGCGTCTATTCTTCCATATATCCCAGACTGCGCAAGGCGCGTTCGTCATCTGCCCAGCCTGATTTCACTTTCACCCAAAGCTCCAAATGAACTTTGTTGTCAAATAAGCGTTCCATATCAGCGCGTGCTTCTGTACCGATCACTTTGATTTTTTGTCCTTTATTGCCGATAACCATTTTTTTTCTGGCCATCGCGTTCAACCAAAATTAGCGCGTTGATTTCATAAGTACCGCGTTCGTTCGTTTTGAACTGTTCGATTTCAACAGTTACGGAATAAGGCAGCTCTTCGCCCATAAAACGCATTAATTTTTCCCGAATGATTTCAGATGCCATAAAGTGCTGTGAACGGTCGGTAACGTAATCTTCAGGGAAATGATGTACGCCCTCACGCAAGGATTCACACACGATTTTTTCCAGTTCTTGCACGTTGTTGCCACGTTGTGCCGAGATTGGAATAATGGCTTTAAAATCAAATTTTTGGCTGATTTCGGTGATAAATGGCAGTAAATCCTCTTTATCTTTGATATTGTCGATTTTATTTATCGCCAACACCACAGGTGCTTTAGCACGGCGCAGTTTATTTAGCACCATTTCATCATCGGCATTCCAATGCATGCTGTCCACCACGAAAATAATTAAATCCACATCGCCAATGGCACTACTTGCTGCGCGGTTCATTAAGCGGTTAATGGCGCGTTTTTCTTCAATATGCAGCCCTGGGGTGTCCACATAAATGGCTTGATAAGGGCCGTCTGTTTGAATGCCTAAAATGCGGTGGCGAGTCGTTTGTGCTTTTCTTGATGTAATGGAAATTTTTTGCCCTAAGATTTTGTTTAATAAGGTAGATTTCCCCACATTTGGACGCCCTACGATAGCAATAAATCCGCAGTAGGTTGGCTGTTCTTGGTGATGTTCTGTTGTTTGTGTCATTTTATATCCAATATTTTTAAGATTTGTTCTGCGGCGGCTTGTTCCGCTTTACGGCGGCTTGAACCTACGCCAATAAAAGTGCGGTCAATTTGATTTTTTACGACATTCTACGGTAAAGGTTTGGTTATGCGCTTCCCCTTTAATATCAATTACTTTGTAGCTCGGCAAAGGGAAATGGGACGCTTGCAAATATTCCTGTAAGCGAGTTTTGGGGTCTTTTTGGTTTTCCCCTGGTTTGATATTTTTTAGCAGATCTTGATACCATTTTCGCGTAACTTGCGTACTCGTTGGCAGATCTTGATCAAGCGAAATTGCCCCAATAATGGCTTCCACGCAATCAGCTAAAATAGATTCACGGCGAAAACCACCGCTCTTTAATTCGCCCGGCCCAAGCAGCATATATTCGCCTAGCTCAAATTCTCGCGCCAGTTGGGCAAGGGTGGGTTCGCGCACAAGGGTGGCTCGCATACGGCTGAGCTCCCCCTCGTTGCATTTTGGAAATTGCTGATACAAAGCATCTGCAATGGTGTAGTTTAAAATCGCATCGCCTAAAAATTCCAAGCGTTCATTGTGATTTTTCGCCGCACTTCGGTGCGTCAGTGCTTGCTTAAGCCAATTAATATCTTGGAATTGATAGCCAATTTTACGCTGTAAGCGTTCTAAGTTTTTTGTCATTATTCTGATTATTCGATTTTATTCAATTTTGCTAAACATTCTTTCAAAACGCAGACCTATTGGCCATTCGCCTTGTTTTTTATCCAGGCTTAGCCAAATATATTTTGCTTTGCCGACAATATTTTTCTCTGGCACAAAGCCCCAAAAACGGCTGTCTGCACTGTGATTGCGGTTATCCCCCATCACAAAATATTCCCCTTCTGGCACAACCCATTCGGTGATGTAATTTTGCTGGTTGCGATAACCTTGATACAAGTAAGTGGCATTCGGCGGTTGTGGATCCCAATGAATTTGGTGGGTTACATCGCCTGTTTCGGTTACTTTTAACGGGTGAACATTGCTATATACCGGCTTACCTTGGCGATCTTGCCCGATGATAATATTAAAATCCGCATCAGGCTGCGGTTCGCTATAAGTAAACGCTTTAGTTACGCAATTTTCCGTACATTCTTTGCCGTCTTTACCATAAGTAATCGTAATATGGCGATCCGCTTCGTTATATTCAATGCGATCCCCTGGAATGCCGATAATGCGTTTAATGTAATCCACATTTGGCTCTGGTGGCGCTTTAAATACGATAATATCGCCACGCTGTGGCTTGCCTGTTTCGATCAAGGTATTTTGAAAAACGGGATCTTTAATGCCGTAAGCATATTTTTCCACCAGTAAGAAATCGCCTACACGCAAAGTGGGTTCCATTGAGCCAGATGGAATCTGGAATGGCTCAAATAAGAAAGAACGCAAAATCAAAACAAAGGCAAGCACAGGAAAAAGTGAAGCTAAAAACTCACCGCTCTCTGAAATCGGTTCGATTTTCGCTTTTCTTCTTCGCTTAACGATTTTCCGCTACGCTGTTCAACGCGCTGAATTTGGCGATCACGTCTAGGCTGCACTGCAAAACGATAATAAGCCCAAAGCGCGCCACAAAGTGCGGTTAATAAAATCAATAAAATGGTGAAGGTATTTGGCAAGCCTAAATGCTCCAACCATTTCCATATTCCATAGCCTGCGGCAATTAATAGAATAAAAAATATGTTTGATTTTGACATTCTCTTTCCTTGTTAATCTTTGCCAACGTGTAAAATGGCTAAAAACGCTTCTTGTGGCACTTCAACGTTACCCAAAGACTTCATTCGTTTTTTACCTTCTTTTTGTTTTTGTAACAGTTTTTTCTTACGGCTTACGTCCCCACCATAACATTTAGCGAGTACGTTTTTACGCAACTGTTTCACAGTTGAACGTGCGATAATGTGGTTACCAATGGCCGCTTGGATCGCAATATCAAATTGCTGACGTGGAATCAGCTCACGCATTTTTTCCACCAATTCACGGCCACGATAAGGGGCGTTATCTTTGTGGACAATCAACGCCAGCGCATCAACACGTTCACCGTTGATCATAATATCCACGCGCACCATATCGGAGGCTTGGAAACGTTTGAAACCATAATCCAATGAAGCATAACCGCGCGAAGTGGATTTTAAGCGATCGAAGAAATCCAGCACCACTTCACCCATTGGAATTTCATAAGTCAGCGCGACTTGGTTGCCGTGATATACCATATTGGTCTGCACGCCACGTTTTTCAACGCACAGGGTGATCACGTTACCCAAATAAGTTTGTGGCAACAGCATATTACATTCCGCAATTGGCTCACGAATTTCGCTAATATTATTCAGCGGTGGCAATTTTGACGGGCTATCCACATAGATCACTTCACCGTTCGTTTGCAACACTTCATAAACTACGGTTGGCGCGGTGGTGATTAAATCAAGATTATATTCACGCTCTAAACGCTCTTGAATAATCTCCATATGCAATAAGCCTAAGAAGCCGCAACGGAAACCAAAACCAAGTGCGGTGGAATTTTCTGGCTCATAGAATAACGACGCATCGTTTAGGCTTAATTTACCTAGCGCATCGCGGAAAGCTTCATAATCGTCTGAACTAATCGGGAATAAACCTGCATAAACCTGCGGTTTTACTTTCTTAAAACCTGGTAACGCGGTGCTTGCAGGATTATTGTGTAGGGTTAAGGTATCCCCTACTGGCGCGCCTAAAATATCTTTAATGGCACACACAACCCAGCCCACTTCGCCGCAGTTTAACACTTGGGTATCCACTTGTTTCGGGGTGAAAATCCCTAAGCGATCCACGTTGTAAGATTGCCCTGTGGACATCACTTTGATTTTATCGCCTTTGCGTAACGTACCGTTTTTAATACGCACGAGAGAAACCACGCCAAGATAGTTATCGAACCAAGAGTCAATAATCAAGGCTTGCAATGGGGCATCAGGATCGCCCTCAGGTGCGGGGATTTTTTTCACAATTTCTTCTAGCACATCTTCAATGCCCTGCCCTGTTTTAGCAGAACAACGCACGGCGTCCATCGCATCAATGCCCACAATGTCTTCAATCTCTTCCGCCACACGTTCTGGCTCAGCAGCAGGCAAGTCGATTTTGTTTAACACAGGCACCACTTCTAAATCCATTTCAATGGCGGTATAGCAATTTGCCAAGGTTTGCGCTTCAACGCCCTGCCCTGCATCTACCACAAGCAATGCCCCCTCACAAGCAGCAAGGGAACGTGAAACTTCATAAGAAAAATCCACGTGTCCTGGGGTGTCGATAAAATTCAGCTGATAGGTTTCGCCGTCTTTCGCTTTATAATTGAGCGTTACGCTTTGCGCTTTAATGGTGATCCCACGCTCACGCTCTAAATCCATTGAATCTAATACTTGTTCCGCCATTTCACGGTCGGACAGCCCACCACAGGTTTGAATTAAACGATCGGAAAGAGTTGATTTCCCGTGGTCAATATGCGCAATGATTGAAAAGTTACGAATGTTCTTCATATTTTATAAATAAACTAAACTCTAAAATTTGACTGGGCGATTGTACCTGAATATGCGTTGCTATGCTATATGAAAGGGAAAGTATTTCTGCGTTTGGAAGATTGAGTGAAGAAAACATTAATACTTTTGAGCGTTTGAATTTATTTTTTGTTTGAAATAAAAAAAGCAAGAAATTACAAGAACTTTTATCATTCTTACCGCTCTAACAAGCACAAACTTTTTTTCTTTTTTAGGAATTATTATGAAACTGCCTTAAAAAACGACTTGGTGCATTTTCCCCTATTTTTATTTTTTTCTGTATTAATCTCATTATTTTATCTATTAGCCGATTGTTACTTGGCATTTGGCAGGCCGATCGCATTTCTGCCGTTGATGGCTGGCTTCCTCTATTCTTACAAGGCATCAGGATTGATATAGCAAGTCTATGTTGGTTATTCGCCTTGCCCATTTTGCTCACTTGCTTTCTGGCAGGTAATGGCTCAATTGGACGGCTGGTAAATGGCTTTGTACGCGTATGGCTCGTGTTAAGTGGTGTGTTTATTATTTTTATGGAAATTGCCACACCTGCTTTTATCGAAACCTATGATTTCCGTCCAAACCGTTTGTTTGTGGAATATTTAGTCAATCCAAAAGAAGTGTTTACTATGCTCGCAAACGGCCATATTCTGGCGTTAATTTTAACTCCAATTTTGACCGCACTTTTTGCTTATGGCTTCTGGCGACTGTCTGCTAATTTATGGAAAAATGTGTCTTATCCAAAATGGTATTGGCGACCTGTGGTGTTCTTACTTGTCGGCGCACTTACCTTTATCGGCGCGAGATCAAGTTTTCAGCATCGCGGTATTAACCCAGCAATGGTGGCATTTTCTTCTGATCCCTTAGTGAATTCTTTAGTATTAAATTCTAGCTATTCCGTAATGTTTGCCATTCAGCAAATGAAAGACGAAGATCGCTCTTCTGAAATTTACGGCAAAATGCCACTAGACGAAGTGGTGGCAACCCTTAAACAGGTAAGAGGGCGACCTGCCAGTGATTATATTTCTGACAGCTTGCCAACAATGACAAAAAACGTGGCGAGCTATCAAGGCAAGCCAAAAAATTTAGTGATTATTTTGGAAGAAAGCCTTGGTGCGCAATTCGTCCAAACCCTAGGTGGCAAGCCCCTTTCTCCGCATTTTGATGAATTGGCAAAAGAAGGCTGGTTGTTTGAGAATCTTTATGCCACAGGTACACGTTCTGTGCGCGGTATTGAAGCGGTAACCGCTGGATTTACCCCAACGCCAGCCCGTTCGGTGGTGAAATTATCCGGTTCGCAAAATAATTTCTTCACCATTGCGGATTTCTTAAAACAGCAAGGCTATCAAACTTCGTTTATCTATGGCGGAGAAAAGCACTTCGACAATATGGCGAGTTTTTTCTATGGCAATGGTTTTGAAACCATTATTGATGAAAAAGATTATAAAAATCCACGCTTTACCGCCACTTGGGGTGTGAGCGATGAGGATCTTTTCGCCAAAGCCAATGAACAATTTAGCCAATGGCAAACAAGTGGAAAACCATTTTTTAGTCTGGTGTTTACTTCTAGCAATCACGATCCTTTCGAGTTTCCTGATGGCAAAATTGAACTTTATGAACAGCCTAAGCAAACCCGTAACAATGCCGCGAAATACGCCGATTATGCCTTGGGGGATTTTTTCCAATTAGCGAAAAAATCCAATTATTGGCAAGACACCGTGTTTTTAGTGATTGCCGATCACGATTCGCGCGTGAATGGCAGCACCTTAGTGCCTATCAAACATTTCCATATTCCAGCCCTGATTTTAGGGGAAGGCATTGCACCACGCCGTGATAACCGTTTAGTGAGCCAAATTGATATGCCGACCACCTTGCTTTCGTTGATTGGGGCGAGTGGCAATTATCCAATGCTCGGTTATGATTTAACCCAGCCGCAAGATCCGAATCGTGCGCTAATGCAATTCGACCGCACAATGGCTTATCGCAAAGGGGACGATGTTGCGATTTTACAGCAAAATCAACCTGTACAAGGCTTCCGTTATGATGCGCAAGTAGGAAAGCTCATTCCAGCTGAAATTCCCGAAGCAATGAAAAAAGAAGCCTTAGCTTATGCCTTGTGGGGCAGCTATGCTTATAAGCAAAAGCTGTATCGCACGATGCCAGCTACAAAATCGAAATAAAACAAAGTGCGGTACTTTTTGACGGAATTTTTTCTTTCAATATAAGAAAATCTTCCCTGCCCCTTGCTCAGTGGTTAAGTTTTGATATGATAGCCCGACTATTTTTTCATAAACCAAGAAGATAAGAGATAACAAAATGGCCGATGATAGCCAAAATACTGGCTTAGAAACAGCAAACAAAAAGAGCTTTTTACATTCTCTTTTTGGGCGATTTTTCCAAGGTGAGCTGAAAAATCGTGAGGAATTGGTGGAGGTGATCCGTGATTCCGAACAGAATGAATTAATCGATCAAGATACCCGTGAGATGATTGAAGGGGTAATGGAAATCGCTGAATTGCGCGTGCGTGATATTATGATCCCGCGCTCGCAAATTGTATTTATTGAAACAGATCAGGATCTGGATTCTTGCTTGGAAACCATTATTGAAAGCGCTCACTCACGTTTTCCTGTGATCACGGACGAAAAAGACAACATCGCCGGGATTTTACACGCCAAAGAATTGCTCAAATTTTTACGTTCTAATGCAGAAGAATTTGATTTACTTTCCCTGCTTCGCCCTGTGGTGATCGTGCCAGAAAGTAAGCGGGTGGACAGAATGTTAAAAGATTTCCGCTCTGAACGTTTTCATATGGCGATTGTGGTGGACGAATTTGGCGCAGTATCGGGCTTGGTAACCATTGAAGATATTTTGGAACAAATCGTTGGCGACATTGAAGATGAATTTGATGAAGAAGACGTGGCGGATATTCGTCAGCTTTCGCGTCATACTTACGCAGTGCGCGCATTAACAGATATTGAAGACTTCAACCAGCAATTCCATACCCATTTCGCCGATGAAGAAGTGGATACCGTGGGCGGTGTAGTAATGCAAGCCTTTGGTCATTTGCCGAAGCGAGGCGAAGAAATCACCCTTGAAAACCTGCATTTCAAAGTTACTTCCGCAGACAGTCGCCGCATTATTCAGTTGCGCGTTACCGTGCCTGATGAATGTTTGGAAGAAATGGAAACTCACGAAGAAAATAACGATAGCACTCAATGAAATCAGCATTAATTTATCTCATTGCTTTATTGTCAGGGGGATTAGGCGTTTTTGCCTTTTCTCCTTTTGATTTTTGGGGCGCGGCCTATGTTTCCCTATTGGGATTATTATGGGTGGCAAAAACAGTGAAAAAAAGCACCGCACTTTGTGGCGCATTTTTATGGGGCTTGAGCTTTTTTACTTTTGGGGTGAATTGGCTACACGTTAGTATTCACCAATTTGGTGGTTCACCTTTGTGGCTCAGCTATATTTTGGTGGTGTTGCTAGCGGCTTACCTTGCCCTGTTTCCAACGTTGTTTGCTTATTTAATTCAACGCTTTAAGGTGAATAATCTGGCACTTTATCCCGTGCTTTGGACATTCACCGAATTTTTACGCGGTTGGTTATTTACTGGCTTTCCGTGGTTGCAATTTGGCTACACACAAATCGACAGCCCATTTTCAGGGCTTGCGCCCATCTTTGGTGTGCAAGGGCTAACTTTCTTTGTAATGTGGGTAAGTGCGGTGCTTTTTTCGCTGATTTCTCACCTATTACAAAAAGATAAGAAATGGTTGGTGATCACTTCACAATCGGCGTTGTGTTTAATTGTAAGCGGTTTAGCGAGCTGGTCATCGTGCGCCAATTATACGCAAGAAAAGCCAGAAAAAGCCCTAACCATCACCCTTGTGCAAGGCAACATTGAACAAAATTTGAAGTGGGAACCTCATTATCTTGATCAAACCTTAGGGATCTATGGGCGTCTTATCGCTCAGCATTTAGGTAAAACTGATCTTATATTTTGCCAGAAGCCGCATTGCCGACTTTAGAGAATGATATTCAGCGATTTTTACTTTCCTTGCAGCAAGCAACCAAAGATACTGGGACGCAAGTGATGATTGGCACAATTTATCAAGACTGGCAAAAAGGGAAATTATTCAATTCCATCATAAACTTAGGCGATCCTGATTTACCTTATAGCGAGCAAACTAGCAACCGCTATAACAAACATCATCTTGTGCCATTTGGTGAATATGTACCGTTGGAAAGTTTGCTGCGTCCACTAGGCTCGGTGTTTAATTTACCGATGTCAGCGTTCCAATCAGGGGAAGAAATTCAGCAACCATTTTTAGCCAAACAGCGTAAATTTACACCTGCAATTTGTTATGAAATTATTTTCGGTGCGCAAGTGCAGAAAAATCTGCACGCAGAAACGGATTTCTTACTGACCATTTCCAATGATGCGTGGTTCGGCAATAGCACCGGCCCTTGGCAGCATTTGCAAATGGCAAGAATGCGTGCGTTAGAATTAGGCAAGCCTGAAATTCGCGCCACTAACACAGGAATCACTGCCTTTATTGATGCCAAAGGTCAGGTGATCGCCCAAGCACCACAGTTCGTGGAAACCACCTTAACCCAGCGTATTGCACCAACCGTAGGCAAAACCCCTTATGCACAATTAGGTGATATTCCATTGTATTTATTATGCTTTTTGCTAGTAATATTGCGAGGTGTGAATCTCTTGTTGTGGCGAATGATGCGTAAAAGAGCGGTGTAAATTTTGCAAATTTTTTCTTTCGTAGAAGCAAGCGTGCAAATGAATTAATGCTTGCTTTCTAAACGAAAAAGCGTATTATAGCCGTCTAGACGCAAAAACATCTAAACAAATTTATTTAAGACTAAAGGAAAGCTATGTCATCTTATTTATTTACTTCTGAATCTGTGTCAGAAGGACACCCAGATAAAATTGCCGATCAGATCTCTGATGCGGTATTAGACGAAATTTTAAAACAAGATCCGAAAGCCCGTGTGGCCTGTGAAACCTATGTAAAAACAGGTATGGCCCTTGTGGGCGGCGAAATCACCACATCAGCTTGGGTGGATATTGAAAATCTTACCCGCCAAGTAATTTGTGATATTGGTTATAAACATTCTGATATGGGCTTTGATGGCCATTCTTGTGCGGTGCTAAACGCCATTGGCAAACAATCTTCCGATATTAATCAAGGTGTGGATCGTGAAAGTCCGTTAGATCAAGGGGCGGGCGACCAAGGCATTATGTTTGGTTATGCCACCAATGAAACCGAAGTGTTAATGCCTGCGGCGATTACCTATGCACACCGCTTAATGGAACGCCAAGCGCAAGTGCGTAAAGACGGCACTTTGCCTTGGTTGCGTCCAGATGCGAAAAGCCAAGTTACACTAAAATATGAAAACGACAAAATTGTTGGCATTGATGCAGTAGTGCTTTCTACCCAACACGCGGAAGAAATCAGCCAAAATGCCTTGCACGAAGCGGTAATGGAAGAAATCATCAAGCCTGTGCTGCCAAGTGAATGGCTCGGCAAATACACCAAATATTTTATTAATCCAACAGGCCGTTTTGTGATTGGTGGCCCAATGGGGGATTGCGGTTTAACAGGACGTAAAATTATCGTGGATACTTACGGCGGTGCAGCGCGCCACGGTGGTGGTGCATTCTCAGGTAAAGATCCATCAAAAGTAGATCGCTCAGCTGCTTATGCGGCACGCTATGTAGCGAAAAACATTGTTGCCGCAGGCTTAGCGGATCGTTGTGAAATTCAGCTTTCTTATGCTATCGGCGTTGCAGAGCCTACATCTATTATGGTGGAAACCTTTGGCACGGGCAAAGTGAGCAATGAGTTGTTGGTGAATTTAGTGCGTGAATTTTT
>NZ_PQVI01000030.1 GCF_002921145.1 Avibacterium endocarditidis | reverse complement strand
TTTTTGTGTCAGCAGCGTGCTGATTTTTCTCTTTTCCCCACTGCTTTATATGGTGGTGGCAGGGTTAGATTGGCAAGCGTGGCAAAAAGTGGCGGCCAATCCCCAGTTATGGCGCGCCTTAGGCTATTCTTTAAGTATCGCCTTATGTTCTGCGCTATTTGCGATTTTATTTTCAATGGCATTGCTCTTTTTGGCTCGCCGTTTAGCTTGGCAACATCACCGCTATTGCGCCAATTTAATTAGCAATATGGGAATGATCGTGCTTGCGATCCCCACCTTGGTGGTGGCGCTAGGGTTGTTTATTCGCTTGCAAGCAATGGATTTTCAGCCGTGGCATTTATTGCTGATTGTGGCATTTTGTAATGGCATTTTGGCGATGCCTTTTGTGATCCGCACGCTTTCTGTGCCAATGTATCAAAATATGCAATATGATCGCCTTTGCCAATCTCTCGGCGTGCAAGGTTGGCAACGCTGGAAATGGGTGGAATGGCAAGCTATCAACACCCCAATGCGATATGCTTTCGCCTTGGCTTGTGCTTTATCTTTGGGAGATTTCACCGCTATTGCTTTATTCGGCAATCAAGATTTTATCTCTCTGCCGTATTTGCTTTATCAGCAATTAGGCTCATATCGTATGCAAGAAGCGAGCGTTACCGCCTTGATTTTATTATTGTTATGTGGCGCATTATTCGTGCTGATTGAGCGTTCGCAAAGGCAGGGCAAAGATAAAATTTGAAAAAAATTGCACCGCACTTTATCTTTGCATTTTGGTATGTTTACCACATTCTTTCGTTTTATGATTTAGGCAACACGATGATTAAACTGGATACTTATTTTCATTACCCCAATCAACCAATGCACTTTAAGCTGCATATCCCCGCAGGACAACGGGCGGCCATTGTAGGGGCGAGTGGGGCAGGAAAAAGCACCTTGCTCAACCTCATTGCAGGATTTGAATTGGCGGACAAAGGGGAAATTTGGCTCAACGGGCAAAATCACACCTTTAGCGCCCCTCATCAACGCCCTGTTTCAATGCTGTTCCAAGAGAATAATTTGTTCACTCATTTGACGGTAGCGCAGAATATTGCTTTAGGGCTAAAACCAAGTCTAAATCTTAGCGAGTTAGAAAAAGCTAAGGTGGCGAAAGTGGCAAGTGCGGTGGGATTAGGGGAGTTTTTAAATCGCTTGCCTAATGCCCTTTCAGGCGGACAAAAACAACGTGTCGCCTTGGCGCGTTGTCTGTTGCGCGATAAACCTATTTTATTGCTTGATGAACCCTTTTCCGCCCTTGATCCTCATTTACGCCAAGAAATGTTGCATTTATTGGATAAGTTATGCCAGCAGAAAAACTTGACTTTGCTTATTGTGACGCATCAACCTGATGAATTAACAGGAAAAATTGATCGCCTTTTGGTGGTTGAAAATGGTAGGATTAGTGATAAACCATTACCCGAATTAAAATTTAAGTCTAAAATAGACCGCACTTTTTACAACAAGGATAATTTATGACAACCACAAACATTCAAATTCCCTCTTTAACACCGCACCCAACGTTGGAATACTGGTCAGTGTGTAAAGTGGAAGCTTTATTTGAAACGCCTTTTTTAGATCTTGTGTTCCGTGCTGCACAGGTTCATCGTGAGAATTTCAATCCGCGCGCGATTCAGCTTTCCACCTTAATGTCGATTAAAACTGGTGGCTGCCCAGAGGATTGTGGTTATTGTCCGCAATCGGCGCGTTATCAAACGGGCGTGCAAAATCAGCAACTGATTGATGTTGATGAAATTGTGGAAAAGGCGAAAGTGGCAAAATCTCGTGGCGCAAGCCGTTTTTGTATGGGGGCGGCGTGGCGTGGGCCAAAGCCAAAAGATATTGAAAAAATCACCACCATTATCAAAGCGGTGAAAGCGCTTGGCTTAGAAACCTGCGGCACATTTGGCTTATTGCAAGACGGAATGGCTGAAGATCTGAAAGAAGCTGGGCTAGATTATTACAACCATAATATCGACACTGCGCCAGAACATTACGAAAAAATCATCGGCACACGCCAATTTGATGATCGCATTAATACCCTTGGCAAAGTGCGTAAAGCTGGCTTAAAAGTCTGCTGTGGCGGGATTGTTGGAATGGACGAAACTCGCAAAGAGCGCGCGGCCTTTATCGCCAGCCTTGCGAATCTTGATCCACAACCTGAATCTGTGCCAATCAACCAATTAGTGAAAGTGGAAGGCACGCCATTGGCAGAAGCGGCAGAATTAGATTGGACAGAATTTGTTCGCACCATCGCCGTGGCTCGCATTGTAATGCCAAAAAGCTATGTGCGTTTATCCGCAGGTCGTCAAGGAATGTCGGAAGAAATGCAAGCAATGTGCTTTATGGCAGGGGCAAATTCCATTTTCTACGGCGATAAATTGCTCGTTACTGAAAACCCTGAGGAAGACGGCGATCAACTGCTTATGGCAAAACTCGATCTTGAGCCAGAAACGGAAGAAAATCGCGGGTTAAAAGAAGAACCCTCTTTGTTTAAAGAAGTGATGTAATAGTAAACTAGAATAGAAAAATCAATGGCAGCGAAAGCTGCCGTTTTTTATACCTTATAACAACCCTTTTTTACGCAAATCCCGACTAATACGAATAGCGGTTTCTGTTTCGCAGCCAGCGTATTCACCAATTTCACGGTGTGTCCAGCGGTATTCAGGGAAGTTTTCTTTTAAGAAATAAATGCCATCAATCACTCGATCAAGGCTTTTTAAATAAGCGCTTTTGGCAAGGCGATCTTCCGCATCTCGTAATTCATTGGATAAAATTTGGAATAATAAACGAATGGTTTCAGGATTATCTAAAAAGAATAAATCAACATCTTGCGGCGTGATTTTGATTATTTCAGCTTCCATTAGCACTTTCGCAGTGCAGTGATATTTTTTATCGCCAAAAAGCGTGCGAAAACCAAAATAATCCTCCGCTTTATAAATTCTGACCAAGCTTTCTTTGCCATTTTCAAGGGTATGATACAACCCGATTAGCCCATTTTTGACAAAATAAAAAGACTGTGCGGTATCCCCTTGGCGATAGATTTGTGTGCCTTTCTCAAGGGCAACTAAATGATTATATTGACAATTTTTTAAATTCATCTGTTCAAGCATTTTCATATCCTATGAGATTTATCCTTGTATTACGCGCAATATTAGCATATAGCAGGCAATAAAAAGTAAGATCATACCGAGCAATTTGCGCGCCGTGTCTTCTTTGATAATGCCACGAATTTTCATACTGGCAAAACTCATAAAAAAAGAACTTAGCACTACAATCAACACAGTAGAGAAGCTCACATAGCCAACTTGCAAGGAATGAGGAATCACTACCTCGGGCGTTTTGGCTAAATAGCCATACAGGTTGCCAATACCCCCAATCACCATCATATAGTTAGTGTAAACCGCTACACTTTTAATGTTTACACTCGGCAACTGGCTAATTAATGGCGACATAATCGAACCGCCGCCGATCCCAGTAATTCCAGCGATTCCTCCACCAAAAAAGCAGAAAAGACTACCACGCAGACTATCATTTTTCTGTGTTTGTTGCTTTTTCTCATTGCGCTGATGTAAAAAACGTCTTCAATGCCAGCACCGTTAGCGTAATCACAAATACCCCAATAATCACGTTGTCGGAAACTTCAAAACTAAGATGAAATCCAAGCTGTACGCCAAGGATCATACTTAACGACCAAAGTAGCAATTTTTTCTTATCGATCTGAATTTTAAGTCTATGAAAGTAAAATAAATTAATTAACGCTGATCCCATCACGATAGTCAGCGATGTGGCAGAAATCATTTGAATAGGCATTTGCGGAAAAAGCGTGTGCAAAATCGGCACCATCAACACCCCACCACCAATACCAAAAATGGCTGACATCAGGTTAGTCAATATACCGCATAAAATAAGAATAATGATCAAAGAAAATGTCATAGGCGATCCTTATGATTTTTTCTTTATTATGAATAATCAAACCAAGAATCCTTATGATCGGTATCATAAAAATAACTATCAAAACATTGTTTCAATATTTTTGTGATCTTGATCTTGTTTTTGAAATATTATGCTTTTCTCCATTGAAATATTTGCCTATCATAATAACGAATGATCAGTTTTAGTTACTTTTGTGTTGTATTTAACCAGCTTGAACATCGCAATGGCTCAGATTAATCGTATTTAATTTGAGGTGTCTTTTCACAATGAATAATAAGGATTATTGCTATATGAAAAAATCACTTTCTCTTCTTGCGCTTTCACTTCTCGCAGCAACAAGCACAGCAAGTGCGGTAGAAATTTATAAAAAAGATGGCACGAGCGTGCAGCTCAACGGGCAATTTAGACCAATGCTTGCACATACGGAAGGAGAACGCTCAGACTTGCGAGATCGTGGTTCGCGAGTGGATTTTATCTTTGCACAAGAAATGACAGAAGATTTACGATTGATCGGTAAAACCAGAATTGTTTTTAATGGGAAAGATGCTAACGGTAGCAATCATTCAGGCTTTGGCGAGCCGCGTACTGCACAACTGTATCTTGGTGTAGAACACAAATCCGTAGGGCGTTTATATTTAGGTCGCCTACCAACCAATGGTGATGCCATTATGTTAGGAGACTGGCAATTAGGGGGAAGTGGACGTAACCCACTTACCGCTTCCACTGAGAAAGGGGCACATTTCAGAACCGTGGAATTTGCTGGTTTCCAGTTTGGTGCTGATTATTTATTTGGTTCATCTGAAAAAGGCGTTGATAACTCACCTAAGCACTTAAAAAATGGTTATGGGCTTGCGTTATATTATACGAATAAATTAAATGATGACTGGCGTGTCCGTTTTAGAGCAGGGTACACTCGTGATAACTACGATAGCCACCAATTCTCAGCACCAGACAGCACTGGAGCAAATAAATCTTGGATTGAAAAAGCTGTAAACCGCTCTGCGTGGCGTGTGGCAGGTGAAGTGAAATACCGTAATTTGGAAGTTGCTTATAACTATGGTGAATTAAAAGATCTACAACGCGCGAACTATCTTGACACTAATGCAGTAAAGAAAAAGACATTTCCTCGCAGCAAAATATTTCATCACGCCAAAATTTGCAGGTTATAGCCAATTCCGTTATGAAAAACGTGGTGAAAATGTAAATCACGGTTACACCTTAGGGCTGGATTATCGTCCAATCAAAAACTTGATCACCTTTATCGAATTTGGGCGTGATCGCAATATCAGCAACGTAAATGTACATAATAAATATGTAAACCAATACTACACGGGCTTCCGTTTCTTATTCTAAGGGAGAACCTATGAAAGCGAGCTTATTTCCAAAGCTGAGCCTATTAACTGCCTGCGTTATTGCAGGCAGTGTTAATGCGGCGAATTATGCGTGGGATTTTTTGAAAATGCACAGCCACCAGCTTATTTAACGGTAACCAATGGACAGGTTGCGCCGAGTACGTTGCATTACAAGGACGGTAAGCAGGCGTTGCATTGGCAATTCGAGCCGAAAGGGCGGTTGGTTTTTGCGCAAAATTTAGATTTTTCACAAAATGACGATATTTTACCGCAGACCTTTATGCTATGGCTTTATAACGATAAAGCCTTAAAGCAGCCTTTGCAATTTGCCTTTGAACAAAATGGCCAGGTGAAAAAATCCTTTAAAATTAATTTAGATTTTGTCGGCTGGCGTGGTATTGCCGTGCCATTTCGTGATATGCAAGGCGAAAAGGTAACAAACCTAGATAAATTGGTGATCCAAGCGCCTGATGAAGCGGGATCGCTTTATTTAGATCAGCTTTTATTCAACGTACCAGTAGATAATCGTTACCCAATTCCAGATTATCAAGCGGATTTTGTGAACCCAGCGGCAAGCACGGCGGTGAATAAAAACTGGAATGGCTTGCTGATGTATGATCGAATGCTAAGCAAAAATTACCCACATTTTGATTTTAATACGAGCTTTCATTCTGATCCGCAAAGCGAAAGCATTTATCAACGCTTTGAACAAGTGCTAAATGTGTTTGCAGATAAACCAAGTGCGGTGGATTTTTCACAAATTTTGCAGAAATATCAGGCGTTTAATATTAGTGAAAAAAATGGCGTAATCCAAGGCGCGATGCTGGATTTCCCTGCGCGACAAAAATTTATGAAGAACGCACAGGTGTTTAGCAAACAAGATCAAGCGTTTCTACTGAGTTCTGTGTCAATGCGCGAGCTGGGCAAAGTGATGTTAGAAAGTGCAAAAGCCTTGCGTACAGGCAAACTGACAGATGAACAACGCCAACAGCTGGAAGCACAATTCTTACTCGCCACCCGTTATTTATTTGATCAAGGTTTTGTACGAGGTAGTAGTATTCAAATTGTGAGCCATATGGGGTATCAAAATCGAGAAATTTTTGATGCCTGGTTCTTAATGAGAGATTTGTTATCTCAGCAAGGATTGCTGGAACAAGCTCAAGGTGCAATGGCGTGGTTTAGTGGGGCTGGACGTATTTTTGAACCAGATAGCAGTATTGTAGAAGCGAATGTAGATATTCTTAATACGCAACTGCAATGGATGTTGAAAAGTATTTTATTATTACCGAATGAAAATCAACGTGCTGGGCTGTTAAAACAGTTTTCACATTGGTTGAGTACGACTGTTTTACAATCTCAAGGGGTTGCCGGTGGGTTTAAGCCTGATGGTTCAATGTTCCACCATTCACAGCATTATACAGCCTATGGAAAAGATGCGTTTACAGGGCTTTCTCCTGTTGTTTATGCAATTAGTGGAACACCTTATGCACTTACTCAAGAGGCGAAAAAACGTCTTGATGATGTGTTGTATAAAATGTGGGTTTATACCAAAGAAGGGCATATCCCTATTGTAATTAGTGGCCGCCATCCAACAGGGAAATTCTCCATTGCCTCTGCGCCTTATAAATGGTTTGCTTTAGCGGGCGATGAAAAAAATTCGGCAAAAATCAACCGCACTTTTGCCGCCATTTATGCCGCGCTTGAACATAAAGCAGAGTTTGAAGGTGTGCCAGCCGCAGCAGAGCCTACTGGAGCCTGGGCAATGAATTACGCCTCGATGGTGGTTCAGCGTCGTCACCAAGATGATCCAAAACTTTCTTGGCTTGCCATTGCACGAGGATTTAGTCGTTATTTAGTTGGCAATGAATCCTACGAAAAAAACAATCTGTATGGACGTTATATGTCCTACGGTGCGTTAGAAATCATTCCTGAGCATTTCAATGATCGTGGCTATCGCTATGACGGTTGGGACTGGAATCGTTTCCCTGGCACCACAACCATTCATCTGCCATACCCTGAGTTAAGAGCCAAATTATCACAGCTCCCAGCCGCAGGATTGGAAGAAATGCTGCTTTCTACCGAAACCTACGCAGGTGGAACGGATCTGCATAACAATAGTATGTATGCAATGAAATTGCGCGGCCATAGCAAATATCAGCAAGAATCCTTGTTCGCGAAAAAATCCTACTTCCTTTTTGATAATCAAATTATCGCCTTAGGATCGGATATTCGTAATGATGACAAACAGCACGCAACGGAAACCACCTTGTTCCAGCATAATGTCGCAGATCTTAAACCAATGTTTATCAATGGAAAACCATTGGCAACCTTAGGGACAGTGGAAGAATTATCCGGCCCTGTTACTTTGGCAGATCCTGCGGGCAACCGCTATTATGTGAGCGCAGGGCAAAAATTGACGGTGCGTTATCAAGAACAAGAATCTGTTGACGATCGCAACGATAAACCAACCCAAGGCAAATTTGCTAGTGCAGTGTTAGATCACGGCAAAGCTCCAGAAAATGGGCAATATGAATATGCCGTACTCATTGCACCAAACGCTGATGAAGGAGTGGATTACCAAAAATTATCCCACAGCAGCAAATTACACGCAGTGCGTGATAAGCGTAGTGGTCAAGAAGGCTATGCCTATTTTGAAGCAGAGCAAAAAGACGTGGGCGGCATATTGCTTGGGGCAAGCCAACCGCTAATGGCAATGGCTCAACAAGGCAACGAAGCAGGCAAGGATTATCTTGATCTATCTATTGTGAACCCTGATTTTGCTTTCTATCAAGGCACGGAAGAAGATCAAGTGAAAGACGGCAAACAAGTGGAAGTGAGCATTTATTCTCGCACTTGGCGTAAAACCCCTTCTCAACCACAGCATTCTAGTGTAACGGCAAAAGGCAAATGGCAACTCACCCAAGCTAGCCAATGCGCCAAAGCTGAAGTGAAAGGGGAAAACACCTTAGTTTCCACCCAAACCACAGACGCAACCCCTTGTAAAGTGAGATTGATTGCTATGAAATAACAGCTAAAAATCTACGAAAAAAATACCGCACTTATCTGCATCCCAAATCCTAGACATCTAGGAAGTTTAAATATTGAGCTCTGTATTATACAGAGTTCAATTTGTTTAATGTGGTTGAATCCGTAGCTCATTATAATAGTGAATATACTTGCAGTGCCACCTTTAGCTCCGGGACATTAGCAAAACGATTCGGGTAAAAACATTTTGATTTCACAATGCTAAAACACTTTCTATCACCGCATTATCATAGCAATTTTCCTTACAACTCATACCCTGAATCGCCTTTGGTACTCCCTTTTCATCCACCAATATTTCTCACTAAGCAGCCAGTTGATAAGACAACCTTAGTCGTTATAAATCAGCGGTACCGCGCCAGAAACTCGCTTAACAAGGCTTCTTTAAGTATTTTCGATACTAAGCCAAAACTTTGTGGCCGCCCGATTTGGTAGGCAATAATCTCATGGTTCACCAAATCCATCATTGGCGAAAGATATTATAACTTCTAGCTGACGAATTAGCCCATTAATACCATATTTTAATGAGCAGTGACCAAATCACAATTTGATTATGGATAGTTGGAAAGACTGCAATATTCCTCTGCCTGATGGAGGCTCATGCCTTTCTCAGAGGCTAAGGAAATCGTCCATAGTTTAAATTCTGTTGAATAATGTTTTCTCATAAAAAATCTGCTCCTTAATCGTGGATGATATCCAACTTTTTGGGAGCAGATCAAAGAGCGGTGATTTTTTTGTAAGTTTTTGGAGAAAACGAGATTATTTTTTTTCTCTTTTTCATCACACAGTTATCAATATCACTACATTTTCCGTAAAGATATAAACTGTGGGTTTTTAACTTAATACCGTGTTGTTCACTGATTTGTTTTTGTCGTTGTTCAATGATTTCATCATTAAATTCAAACACTTTGCCACAATCCACGCAAATAATGTGATCGTGATGCTCGCTCGGTGCAAGTTCAAAAACAGATTTATTTCCTTCAAAATTATGGCGAATCAGGATATTTGCTTCGTCAAATTGATTAAGCACACGGTAAACGGTGGCTAAGCCAATATCTTCACCACGTTCAAGCAATAGTTTATAAACATCTTCTGCAGAAAAATGCGACATACTATGTTCTTGCATTAACGCTAAAATCGTTAAGCGTGGTTCGGTGATTTTTAACCCCGCTTTTTTAAGAAGTTTGATATTTTCTTCAGACATAATGTTTCCTTTCTTTTGCTCTTGGTGGGTTATTCAACTAACTCAGCTAAACACATTTCATCAAAAACTTGTTTTGTCCATTTCTCAACACGTTCTGTGGTGAGTTCTGGCTGACGATCTTCATCAATACATAAACCAACAAAGGTGTTTTCATCAACTAATGCTTGTGAAACTTCAAAGGTGTAACCTTCTGTTGGCCAATGACCTACGATAATCGCGCCTTTCGGTTCGATAATATTACGTACCGTTCCCATTGCATCGCAGAAATATTCGGCATAGTCTTCTTGGTCGCCACAACCAAAAATGGCCACTAATTTATCGGTGAAGTCAATTTCTTCTA
>NZ_PQVI01000003.1 GCF_002921145.1 Avibacterium endocarditidis | reverse complement strand
CCAAGTGCGGTATAAAAAAGCCATTTTTTATAAATGGCTTTTCTTTTGATTATTTATGATAGGAAATTTTATGACTGAAAACAATTCATTAACCTTGGTAACTCACACGATTTCTCAATGGAAAGACTGGCTAATTGGCTTTATTCCCAATATCCTCTCTGCCATTATTTTGCTTACCCTGTTCTATTTTTTAGCAAAAATCTTAAGTAAGGCAGCATTACGCATTTATCGTCGCCTTTTCCCTGCAAATCCGCGAGCGGCAAAAGGAATAGAAATTGGCGTAAAAATTCTCATTTGGTTCTTTGGAATCATTCTTGCCTTAGAAGTGTTACATCTCGCCTCTTTTCTCACTCATCTTCTCGCTGGTGCGGGGATTGTAGGCATCATCGCTGGGTTTGCTTTTAAAGATATTGCTTCTAATGCCTTTTCTGGCTTATTGATTAAATCAGAACAGCCGTTTGAAATTGGTGATTGGGTCAATATTAATAATTCTATTGGTAAAGTAGTGAATATCGGCTTGGTAACAGTAGAATTAATGACCATTGAAGGCGAAACCGCCCTGATCCCAAATCAGATGATTTATAGCGATGAGTTTTTTAACTATTCCAAACTGAAAAAACGTCGCGTTATTTTATCAACAGGCGTGTCTTATGGTGATGATTTAGACAAAGTTCGCCAAGTTACCTTAGATTTAATGCAAGAATGGGATTTCGTGATCGATAAAAATGACATCAACTTCTACTTCACCGATATTGGTAGTTCAACTTTCGATTTCATCATTCGTTTTTGGGTGGATTTCGTTACCTATGAAGACTATTTAGAATCCAAAAGCCAAGCCATTATGGCGCTGAAAAAACGCTTTGAAACAAGAAAATATCAGCATTGCTTACAACGTAACTACGCTTGATTTCGGCGTAAAAGGCGGCGTGAATTTGTTCGATAAAGCCATTCAAATCAATGACAATGAATTAGCGACAAAAGCACAATAAGATAAAATAAAGCATTGGCCTATCTGTAATGATAGGCTTTTTTATGCCGAGTAAAGGTATTTTTCTTTATTTTCACTTACAAAGTGCGGTGAAAAATCATAAAAATTTTTACCGCACTTTAAAATTGACTAAAATAACTTCACTCATCATCAAATTCATAAATTTTACTTGCAAGCAAAAATCAACTCCGTATAATTCACCACATCGACAACACATTAGGTTGTTTTCTCAAACGCCTTAGCCAGTGTGACGAAATTGGTAGACGTAGCGGATTCAAAATCCGCCGCCCTTAAAAGCGTGCCGGTTCGAGTCCGGCCACTGGCACCATTCTATATCTCCTTATTTGATCACAATAGAGCAAATTTTCCATTAATTTTCAATGCGAGAATTTGTTATGAAAAGTTTAATATCAAAAAACTCCTCACTCGTTGTTTCTGTTATCTCCACTAAAGGTGGTGTAACTAAATCCACCAATGTTGCAAACATTGGTGCGTTTTGTGCTGATCATGGTATAAAAACCTTAATGATTGATACGGACACGCAACCAACCTTATCTTCTTATTATCATGTTTCCAATCAATCGCCCTTTGGGCTCTATGAGTTATTTAATCGCCCAGATTTACCTATCGCCAAAATTATTACGCAGACCGAATTTGATAATTTAGATGTGATTCAGTCAAATGATCCACTAGACCGTCTTACTACAGAGTTAAATACTTTACCGGGTGGGATTTTAAAATTCCGCGAATTAATTAAAAAAATTGAAGGGTATGATTTAATTATTATTGATACGCGTGGGACACGAGGTATTACGGTAGATATGACCGTATTGGCAAGTGATCTTGTGATTTCTCCAATTAAACCTGAGCTGGTGTCTGCACGTGAGTTTGTGAGAGGAACTATCAATCTCTATGAATCATTAAGTATTTTTACGGGGTATGGTATTTCACTTCCCCCTTTAAAAGCCGTCATTAATTGTCTTGATAGGACACGTGATGCCAAAGACATTGTTGCTAATCTTTACGACATTTTTTCTAATCTTGCTGAAAAAAATTCACAAATTGAACTCATCAATTTTGAAATTCCTCATCGAATAGCTTATCGAGAAGCAGCAAGTCGAGCGTTACCTGTCCATAGACATAATAAAATAGAGGCAGAAAACATTCGTCAATTATGTTCACTCTTATTCCCTTGTTGGAAAGCGCATTTCCAAACTGAAACAAAACGAGGTGAATAACAATGAGCAGTAAACCATTTCCCGCCTATTCTTTTGAGGCAGAACAATCAGTACTTGGCGGATTAATCTTATCTAATGATAAATGGGATGATGTCAGCCTCTTATTAACTGAGCATAATTTTTATCATCATGAACATCGACAAATTTATAGCGCAATCAGGGAGCTTATCGAAAGAAAACAATCCGTCGATCTGCTTACTTTAGAACGCACATTAAAAGAGAAAGGCATACTGGAAGAATGCGGAGGATTAGCTTATTTAGCAGAGATATGTAAAGAAACCCCGAGTGCATCTAATATCCTTGCTTATGCTGATATTGTGAGAAATGATAGTCAAGCTCGTAAATTATTTGCATTAGGTAATTTGTTAAGAGCAGAAACTATCAAAATCAATTCTAGGGACAAATTAGAATCCTTGATTGAACAAACAGAAAAATCCTTAACGGAGATTGTATTTAATCAAGCTGATATAGATACCACCGTAGATTTGAATCAAGTGATGTTAAATATCTTAGATCAGATAGACGCAAATTTTGAAAATAAATCTGGTATTACTGGTGTGCCTTTTGGGATTGATAGGCTTGATAACAATACATCGGGTGCGCAAGATGGGGATTTAATTATTCTAGCCGCTCGCCCCTCTATGGGGAAAACTGCCCTTTCATTAAAATTTGCTGAAACCGCATTAGAACATCTTAAAGAAAAGGATACTACCGTGCAGTATTTTAGCCTTGAAATGCCCGCTGAACAGTTGATGCAAAGACTGATATCCATGCGAACACGAGTATCAATGCAAAAATATCGCCAAGCGATTCATCTTTCAGATGAAGATCTCGCCCGTTTCAATGAGGCGTTTATCTATATAAGAGAGAATTGGAGAGGGCATTTTTTAATTGATGATAGCAGTTATCTCACGCCACAATTATTGCGTAGCCGAGTGCGTCGTAATGCACGTAAATATGGCAAACCTGGCTTGATCATTGTGGATTATCTTCAATTAATGTCTGACCCAGAATTTAAAAATGGAAATAACCGCACTCAGGAAATTTCTTCTATTTCCCGCGCGTTAAAAGCCTTAGCAAAAGAAATGGCTTGTCCAGTTATCGCCCTGTCACAGCTTAATCGTAATTTAGAACAACGTGCGGATAAACGTCCGTTACAAGCTGATCTTCGAGAATCAGGCAGTATTGAACAAGATGCGGATGTAATTTTGTTTGTTTATCGCGATGAAGTCTATCACAACAATACAGAGTATCCAGGGATAGCTGAAATTATTATTGGCAAACAACGTAATGGTCCAATAGGTACGGTAATGGCTAAGTTTAGAGGCGAATTTTCCTTTGTTTGAAAATTTATCTGCTGATGAATATCAGCGACTTGTCAGTTAAGCGAGAGAATTATGAACGGAAGAAAATCAAATCCATTTATTGGAAAACCAAAAGATCGTCGTCAAGATATGTTTGCACGATTAACTGAGCCCGCGATTCAAAATCATACGCCACAGTATCATCAAGCTGTACCAGTGATGCCACAAAGAAAACAATTAATCGTGGTGACATTAGATAAATTACGTCCTTATGAAGGGAATCCGCGTAAAACCAAAAATCCAGCTTATGAAGAAATTAAAGCTTCAATTAAAGCACGTGGGCTAGATCATGCACCGAATATCACTCAACGTCCTGGTGAGGATTTTTATACCATTGCAGACGGGGGAAATACTCGTCTGCAAGCCTTGAATGAATTATTTAAGGAAACCCAAGATCCCCGTTTTTGGTCAATTGAATGTGTGTTTAAACCTTGGGAGGGGGGAAGCAAATGATATTAATTCAAAATTAAATATTTTGATTGGGCATTTAGCCGAAAATGATATTCGTGGGGAGTTGTCTTTTATTGAAAAAGCCTTAGGGATTAGAGAGGTGAAAGCATTATATGAAGAAAAATATAAAGAATATTTTTCTCATCGTAAGCTCTCAGAAAAATTAGGTGAGAATGGATATCCAATATCTCATCAGATACTTGCTCGTATGGAGCAATGCTTAACCTACTTATATCCTCATATTCCCAACATTCTATTAGATGGCTTAGGTAAAGCTCAAATAGAAAAATTATTGCATATTCATCGTAATGCCCAATCAGCGTGGGATAAATATAAAGATGAGCATTCTCCTCATGCAACCTTTGATGAAGTTTGGATGAATGTCTTATCTGGTTTTGATGAAGATCCTACGGAGTTTGCCATAGAAACCTTTCAAGACAGCCTGATAGGCAAATTAAGTGAAGCATTTAGCTATGAGGTCTCTTACGATACGTTAAAAATAGATATCGATCTTGAGGAGCGTAAATTAAGACGGTTAATTGAAAAGCAACCACATATTACTCAATTAGCCACAGAAAGCGCTTTACGCGCTCAAGGGAGTGAAAACGGTGGGGGGACAAAGAGACAATAATGGAGAAACCGACGAGGAACAAGCTATATCTTCCCTCCAAATGCAGAAAGATAGCATAGAGACAATGTTGGATTCGGGAGTACTTGATGGCATAACTGAAATGACGGGCCCCTTATCCTCTGATGCTAACAGCCCAGATATCTCTGAAGAGCGCATTTCTACTCTTTTGCCATCTGAACTCGTTAATTCAGATGAAAATGAATTAAATCGGGCAATCCATACCCATTATCAAGAATTAGGTTTTGTTCCAGGTGTGAACCCAGAAGCACAACGCGCAGAAGAAGCACAACTTAATGGATTAGAATTTGCTAATGTGGGTAAATGTCCAGTAACAAATTTATGGAAAATTTATCCGAAACGTAAACATAAGATGGATGCCTTTACCCTAGCGCTTGAAATAGCCCAAAGTGTGGGATTAGCGCATTTAGTCCAACATGTTGTAAAGCAACCTGTCGATTATAGCTTTAATCTCTTACCGTTAGACATTACTGAGCCTACGCCTTTGGTTTCATTTGTCTATCAATTTCTTTGTGCTTGTGCCACTGAGGAGGTACCAATTTCTGATACTGAATTGCGTTTATCTGCATCCTGGTTAGTTGGCTCTTATCAAGAAGAACCAGCAATTGATGATTTGCTATTAGTCCGTCTTATCCGTTTATTACGCGTAGTGCGTTATATCAAAGAACAATCTCGAGCAGGAGAATAACTATGGTCAATGCAAGTTTAAATCAAGCCATCATTTACAATTTAATTAACCATATTCGTCGTGGTGAAATTAATTACTGTACTCAACTTGGTTTTGATGAAACAGAATTAACTGAATTATGTAATTTATCGACACAAGAAATTTGTGATTTAGCTGAAAGTAAAATTAATTTTGCGGAGATTAAGGTTAATCATAATGCCTTTTGGAGTTTGATTGAATCAGTCAGAGAAGAAACCCGAAAACGTAATGCCATTGATAGAGCATTACAACTCGGGGCATCATCAGAAATCTTGCATAGTCGATTTGGTTGGAGTTCAGCGGAAGTGTCTGCACGACGTCGTTTACTTGGTATTAATGAGTCTATGGGACGTAAACGAAATGCCACGGAGGAAGAAGAAAATAAAATCTGGGACTTATGGCAAAAGCATAAGCAATCTGTTTCCTATGATGTATCGCTTACCTTTGAGGGATTTGATTTACTAATGTATATCGCAGAAGAATCTCAGGTCAGCCTGACTGAAGTCTCTCGATTAGTCATTGGTTGGCAGAAAAATGGACTGTAATAAAAAACCGAGAAAGTGGACGCTTTCTCGGTTTATATGATTTTCTCAGCTATATAAATAGGAGGATTCAGCTAATGAAATCGACACAGATTATAGGGCATTTCGCAGAGTCTGCAAAACAAAAATTGATAGAAAAAGCAGAACAGAAAAAGCGGGCCGATTTTCAAGGTTTACTCTTTGTTGGTAATCGGCATGAAAGTGTCCCTTTACGGCTATTAACTGATAGTTATTTAACGCCTCGAGCAAAACTTGCTTGGCAATTGATAAAACTGAATGCTTACCAATTTCAGGGGGCAGCGTTTCCATCCTATGATGAACTTTCGTTATGGCTGTCTGAACGTGCATTTGAGGGGAAACGTGTTTCCCGTAAAGTGATCAGCCAAACATTATTACTGTTACGTCTAACAAGGTGGTTGACCTTGTGTGAGACGGTCAGAAATGAACGAGGGCAAATTCTAGGTAATGTTTATGTAATGAATGATGAGCCATTAAGTGTCGTTGATTGTTTGCAACTGAATGATGACTATCTCCGTTTGCTTGAAAAATCAGTGAAACATAAAGACCCTTTAATTAAAGATGTCGCGATACGTATTATTGACGATATGCTCAATCAAGATGCGCAGTTATGGCTTCTTGTCTCTCATATTGAGGCAATACAAGCACGTTATCAAGCACATAAACAGGGTTTCCACATTGGTTCTCCAATTACGCCATTAGCTAAGAATGTGGATGAAGCCATTAAAGAAACGCAGCAAAGGTTACTGAGTTCCAATAAGGAACTTGGAAAATCGACAGGGAACTCAGTGAAAAAGGTCAATTTTACTGAGTTCCAATACGGAACTCAGTCATCAAGATGAAGATAAGTCATTGATTTTAGGCTTAGTTCCAAATGGGAACTCAGAGAGTACTAGTACTGTATTAAATACTAAAAAAGTACTGTACTGTACGATAGCTTGAATTGTTTAAATTTAGGCAAATTAGAAACAGAAACCGTTTATCGAGCCTTGAATAAGCTGGATAAGGAGACTGCACAAGCTATTTTGGTTGAAGCAGAGCAACGCATTCATCGAGGAAATATTCAAAACCCTTTAGGGTATATTTTTGGCATTATTCGTAAAGCGCAGTCAGGGGAGTTTAAACCTTATTGGCAGGACAAACAGAGTCAGCAAAAAAATCAGACTAAGCCTTGTCAGACTGGATTAGTGAGCTCTCGACGCTTGTTAGAGGCAAATACTCAAACTAATACCGATATGGCTCACACGAAAGCCGTTGTAGCCAACCTTGCTCAACAATTACGGGCAAATTTAAGGGGATAGCAATTTGTACAGAAAATATACTAAGTGCCTCCACTGGCGCCAGTTTGTATAAAAAACAGCCTAAGTGCCGCCACTGGTGGCGGTTTGTACAAAAAACATACTGAGTGGCACCCTAGGTGCCAGTTTGTATAAAAAATAGACTAAGTGGCACCACTGGTGGCAGTTTGTACAAAAAATATATGAATTGGCGCAGTCAGTGCTTATTTGTACAAAAAATAAGCCTAATAGATATAATTTATGGTGTACGAAAAATACATAACTTCACAGGAGAAAATATATGACTCAAGACTACAACCAAGAGCTTGGAGCTTTACGTAGTAATATTACGCTTACCTTGCATTCTCAGTATGCCACACGACTATGGTTGGGACGTACCGTCGTACGTGATGGCGATAAAGTTGTAAAGCCCCCTATTATGAGTATGCCTGGGTGCCTTGCGATCTTATCGCAGATCCAAAAAGATGCCACAAATGACGATCCTTATGCAGACTGGTATTTGATTCAGTTTGAGGAAAAAGTGTTGAGCTATACGGACAATATGAAACAGCTGGTGAATGATCTTGTTGATGTATATAACCAGAATTTACCAGATAATATTGATATATCACGGTGCGAAAATATTTCGCCCGTAACCTACCCTATTTTTGTGAATTCACAACTCGGTTATAAACTCATTTACCTACTTTCTGAATTTGATGTGCTTGCACGTTCTGTTATGACCGCCAGCCATATTGCCCTTATGACTAAAGAACAAGCCAGAGAGTGGTTAGAAGCAGGGGCTGGACTTATCCGTAAATGCTTTGGGGTGGTTGAAACCTATCGCCATTCAGGCATCACTCGACAAGATGCACTTGAAAATAACCAACGCTATCAAGAGTGTGTGGCACGCTTTAAATTAGAATTACCTCAAGATATTTTAAGTGGCGAGCGTCGTGCTATGTTTGCTCCAGTCATTAGACAGTTGAGTTCTGAAGCAGAATTGGGTGAGGTGACGAGCTTAGATTCAGAATATGAGGCGAAGAATGAACATATATAGTTTAATCCCAGAGGGGATGTATAGAGAATTGACGCAGAAGACAAATCTTCATCAGATGATGCGAAATCTTTTTAGTCCCATTGATTCATTGGCGCAGTTTGATAATCTCATTGAGGACTTTAATAGGTTGCGTCAGGGATTTGTTAATTTGCAACCAGAGATGATTAAAGGGATATCAACTAATCTTGTTAGGCATTTACCTATTCGATTTATTAAAGATAATACAAGTCGTTCTGGTGCTAGCTATTTACGTTGGCGTAATTTTGATAATACTAAGAACGGTCAGTTAATCGTTCAAGAGGTATTATCTGCTCCAACCCAACCTAGTGAGCTTAAGGGAGCATTGCTTCAGGCGGAAAAAGAACGAATTGTTCTAAATATGCAGATGGCTATCACTGTGCATATACTTCGCCAGCTAAAAGAATGTCGGGATAAATTGGCGCAGGTCGAAAATATTACGACTAATCTTGTAGGTAAAGCCTAGATTTTTCTTGTAGGTAAATCCTAGATTTGAGGTTGTATGCAAAGCCTAGACTAAAAGGCCTTTTAAAGGTAAGGGAGCAAGCCCCCTTACCTTTGACGAGAAAAAGCAATGTCGCGTGCATTGATGGTGAGGAGTCTATGTGTAACTCTTTAGAAATAAAGTTTAATTAATTACTCCTTTCTTACTTAAAATCACGTTTAATACAAATAACATCAATTATTCATCATTTGTGAGGACAACATTATGGCAGGGATTAATAAAGTCATTATCGTGGGGAATCTTGGTGCAGATCCTGAAGTGAGAACAATGCCGAATGGCGAAGCTGTTGCTAATATTAGTGTGGCAACCAGTGAAAGTTGGACAGATAAGAATACAGGTGAAAAACGTGAATTAACGGAATGGCACCGTATCGTTTTTTATCGTCGTCAAGCTGAGATTGTCGGAGAGTATTTACGTAAAGGCTCAAAAGTTTATGTTGAAGGGCGTTTAAGAACCCGTAAATGGCAAGATCAAAATGGACAAGATCGCTACACTACAGAAATTCAAGGCGATGTACTTCAAATGCTAGATAGTCGTACAGATCGTGGTCAAGGTGGTAACCAATATGCTCAACCTGCACAGTCTGAGCATCAAGCTCCAAAACATGCTCCACAATCAACGTCGGCACCACAGCCAGAGATTAATGAAATTCCTTTAGATGATGATATTCCGTTTTGAGTCACATATAATATGGGGCAGGTATGATGAAAACATTAAAAATTACAACCGCACTTTTTATGTTAGGCATTCTTCTCTCAGGTTGTGCTGAATTTTCTGCACTTAATCAACAGGTAGGTGATTGGGCGGCTCAATTAAATAGACAAATGAATGCAGATAAACAGACCATCAAAGGGAGCATTGAATCTAAGCGTGATATTGATACATTATATGTTCGGATTAAACGTCAAGTTGGTTTTACTACACGAACAGAAGAGCTCAGTGGTACGCGTGATTCATCAAGCCGTAAGCTGTATGATGCTGAATTAGACAATCGTGGATTTATCCATGAAGTGAACCCTGGTGTTTATTATCAGATGGCAGATGTTTTTACTAATCCTAAATCGCCTAATAATGCCAATAGCCGTTTTTATGCGGTAGTGACATTAGAGAAAAATGGAACGGGAACCAAGATTTATTGGAAAACGCGTGGAAGTACTGAGTTTGCAGCAGAAATTAAATCTGATATTTTGACGGCAATTAAATAAAAATTAGCAAAAAATAGATAACGCTACTTTTATTTTCTCATTCTTGCCAAAATAACATTATAAATATAACAAATACTAAATCTCGCATTGACTCTCGATGAAAATCGAGAGTTTTTTTATTATCTATTTAATAAAGTTTTTTTAGGTTAATTTTTTTATATCTATCTTTTGATTAGAAAGAATAAAAAATTGTTAGTGAACACTGTTATTGGTTAAATATAAAAATGATGTGCTTAATTTAATATAGCGGAGATAACAATGACTTTTCCTCGAACTCGCCATCAAGTATTGCATGAATTTCAGATAGAGCTTGAAGATTGGGTTATACAGGCAGACATAGAAGAATAAAAGACTATCTAACAAGTCTGCACGGTTATATTTATCCTGATGACTAGAGGGATTTTCTGCATTCGCATTTAATGCTTGGTTCCGCTGGTCATTACATTCAATCTTGTGAGTATTGTCAAGAAATTGTTTTAGCGATATTAACCATTTCAGAAACCGATAGACCTGAGCTTAAAAATTTATTTTACGGTGAATAAGATGAAGCTATTTTTATGTGAAAAACCCTCTCAAGGGAATGATATTGCTAAAGTGCTTGGCGCAACGCATCGAGGTGAAGGATTTCTTGCTAATGCAGATAAATCTGTTTTTGTAACTTGGGGATTTGGTCATTTAGTCGAACAATTTCAACCTGAAGATTACGATCCTGCTTATAAGCGTTGGACGTTTGAAACATTACCGATTATCCCGAAAAAATGGGGCTTATCTCCTAAAAAGGAAGGTAAGAAACAGTATAACGTGGTCATAAAATTGATTAAGCAAGCGAAAAGTTTAATTATTGCGACCGATGCTGACCGTGAGGGAGAAATGATTGCCCGAGAATTATTAGAGATTGCAGGTTATCGCGGACATATTCAGCGTTTATGGCTCTCAGCACTTGATGATGCCAGCATCAGAAAAGCATTAGGTTCATTAAAAAGTAATGAGGAAACCTTACCGCTCTATTATGCGGGGTTAGGGCGCAGTCGTGCAGATTGGCTCATCGGAATGAATTTTTCTCGATTATTTACGTTATTGGCTCAGCAAAAAGGGTACCAGGGGTCACCATTAAGCGTTGGTCGTGTACAAAGTCCCACATTAGCCATGGTCGTTAATCGAGATAGGGAAATCGCAAATTTTGTGCCTAAAAACCATTATGCATTAAACGTGTTACTCACTACACAGCAGCAGGCTCAATTTATCGCACAATATGTTGTTCCAGAAGATTATTTGGATGAGTCAGGATTGTGTTTAAATAGCCAAGTTATACAGCAAGCCGAGGCACAAATTCGTCAATCTGCTACAGCTCAAGTATTGAATGTAGAAACTAAGCGAGAGAAAAATGCACCACCACTCTTATTTGCATTAAGTGATTTACAAGGTGAGTGTAACCGATTATATGGCATGGGGGCACAACAAGTCTTAGATATCGCGCAATCCCTTTATGAAACACATAAAGCAACAACTTACCCTAGAACAGATTGTGGTTATTTGCCCGAATCCCAATTTGCGGATGTGCCTAAAATTATTAAAAGCCTACTCAATGTGAATCCAAATTGGCAGAAAATTGCACCGCACTTAAATTTATCGCAAAAATCTCGCGCCTGGAACGATAAAAAAGTAACGGCTCACCATGGCATTATCCCAACAGCTGGAAATGTGTCATTAACTAAAATGAATGAAGATGAACGCAAAGTTTATGATTTAATTTGTCGGCGTTACTTGGCTCAGTTTTTACCATATTTTGAAGCAGATAAAACAACTATACAATTACAATCAGTCAATCATCAATTGATCGCAAGAGGTAAAGTGATTGTTGCGCAAGGGTGGAAAATGTTATTTGGTAATAGCCCTGATGATGACAATGAGGAAAGCGAGAAACAATGTGTACCTAAACTTAGTCAAAATGAAGTTTGTGCGGTGCAAAATACCGAAGTGAAATCATTAAAAACCTCTCCCCCCTCCACATTATACCGAGGGAACGCTATTAAGTGCGATGAAAAATGCGGCGCGTTTTGTTACTGACGAACGTTTAAAACAAAGATTACGGGAAACTGAAGGATTGGGCACCGAAGCTACTCGTGCGGGTGTCATTGAAACTTTATTACAAAAAGGATTTATTAAGAAAAAGGTAAATCATTGTTTGCGACCGTGGAGGGGAATACCTTAATTGATAATTTACCCGATTTACTTAAAAATCCAGGTCTTACAGCGCTGTGGGAACAAGCACTCAACCAGATCGCCGAAAGGCTATTGTCACTTGATGAATTTATGCAAAAACAAGAGGCATTTATTCGTCATTTGATGAACTCCTGTATGCAGCAAGGGATTAAAATGGGACAAATAGAAATAAAAAAATGTCCAAAGTGTGATAGTCCAATGGTAAAACGGGCTGGCAAAAATGGGCCATTTTGGGGATGCTCCAAATATCCTACTTGTAATGGTATTGAAAATATTGGGGTAAAAAAGAAAAGAGGAAGAAAGCCGGTTTCAATAGCCTCGCAAGTACGTGGGCAGTTGCTATAAATGGGGAAACCTTTTTTAATCGAGTATCTAGTGATACAATAATTAAGCTTTGATGACCTTTTTGTAGTTTAGGTCAAGCGTAAAACTACACATCCCAAACGTTCTTTAGCACTCTGAAAAAGACGGCAATAGAATTGCGAGTGTATCTTTTACCTTATTTTTATCTTGCTTACTGCAAAGAAGAAAGTGGATTATTCATTTTGGGTGATGGGGCTGCGCGTCCATTTTCTTCTTTGCAGTAATGTATCTTTGTTTTTACCAGAGCTCGCTGGTGAAAAAAAACGAGTGCCCTTTGTGCCAATTTTGGTGCGCGTTATGCCAATAAATGACCACATTGTTATTGGGTAGTATGGAGTAAAATGGATAGTGATGTCTTGACGAGAACAGAAACTATTCAACGATTTTCTGTATTATATGGTCATCTTTATCTTGATTTAATCAAATAGTTAATCGTGATTATTATCTTGTTTTAGTCAAGCCCCTAGAAGTGAATACTTCTCGGGGCTTTTCTTTTTATTTTGTCTTGTATGGTCAAGTTTAACTATTCTATAGTAATATTTAATTAATTGTTCTATTTTGTTTTAGGTTATTGTACATTACAGATTAGTTAGGTTGCTATCGTTGATAGCACTTTGATAAGTCGCAGAACTCTTGAAAAGCGACGCTCTATGTAGATAGAGAGAGTTCATTAGCCCATATTTGGCTCAGCACTCTGAAAAGCCATTACAAAAAATCGTTCTTCGTCATCTATTTTTTGCGAGTGTACCTTTTACCTCTTATCAATTAACCCCTGACGGGAAACATTTTTCCCGTGTTGGGTAGAAATGTTTCTCCGTCTTTTTTATTTATGGAGAAACTTATTATGACTACTCAATCTAAACCAACTAGCGGTTACTTCAATTTACACACACAAGGTATTGGATGTTTGAATAATATCCGTGAAGTCACGCCGAAAAAAGGTAAGCCTTTCCTTGCTTGTCGTATTGCTGCATTAACGGGTGATGCGAAAGAGCCAGAATATCGTTATTTCGATGTGAATGTTGTGGGTGAGGAGACTGCAAATCTTATTCGTCGCTGTCAAAATGCGGTTAATGCGGAGAAAAAAGTATTAATTTCATTTGTGATTGCAGATTTGTGGGTAGATACCTTTACCTATACAGCAGAGAGCAGATATCACAAAAAAGGTGATGTTGGCACAATGCTTAAAGGTCGTTTAATTCGCATCAAGTCTGTCAAAGTTGATGGTGAATTGAAGTATAGTGAAGCTGAAAAATCAGATTCCGAAAAGCCTCAAGCGTAACTTTACTGATAAAGACTGACAATAGATGTCAGTCTTTTTTTCAACCATTTTGGAGAAATAAACAATGAAACAAGGCATTTATGTCAACGGTAAACAAGTGATGAAAATTGCAATGATCACGCTTGATACATCCCCTGTTTTACACATTGAAGTTTTTGGCAATGTGAATCACATTGAAGCAAACAATGCTACTGATATTGTCGTTACAGGTAATGCAGGACACGTTGAGACTGTCAATGGTGATGTTGCTATTCAAGGTGATATATCAGGGAATGTGAAAACCGTCAACGACGATGTTCAAGCGCAGCAAATTTGTGGCGCAGTCAACACGGTGACAGGTGATATTTATCGTGATGATTAACTTTTTGGATTGTTAGCTTTAACATTCATTTTACCCACCTAGGGAATGATTTCCCTTGTGGGGGCGTTCCCTAAATTTTTTATGAAAGGCGGTGAACGAAATGATTCACAAATTTTTTAGCAAAATCCCAGCGAAAATATTGCAATATATCGCAGATGATTTTCGTAAAGCGGGAGCAATTGCTGGTGTGGGATTGGTTGGTTTTGTCTTATCCAAAGACAATATTAATGAAATGGAGGCATCCTCCCTCTTAATCGTTGGTGTGAGCTTTTGGATGCTTGGTTTGCTTCTTAATTATGTGGCAGATATAATGAATAAAAAGACAAAAAAACCAGTAAAACACATAAAGCAACATCACTAAGGAGGCTTGTATGAATTGGTGGTTATTAGGTGTATCAAGTGTGTTAGTCCTGGCTGCAGGTACTTTTACTGCCTTGGTATATTGGGCTAATTGGGATCTGATTTCAGGTAAAAATACGAAAGCAGATAAACGAGCCAAATCCCGTTAACATTTCACATTAAATCTGCTTATTTTGAATAAGTAGATTCCGTTCAATACCCATAGGGGAATATTTTCCCTTGTGGGGCAGATATTCCCCATTTTATTAGGAGAATATCTTATGTCACTTAACACTTATGCAAAATTTGTCCCAAACGTATTTTTGGCGAAATGTGCTGAACCTCATCAACGAGGGGATATTGTCACGCTAACCAGTAAATATGGGAAAGAAACGGAAGTAGAAATCTATAACCTTGTGAAGCAACAAGATGACTTCTATTTTTATTCTTTCGTGCGTTGTGATGGATTAAACCGTCAGACCTATGCACTTAAAAAAGCCGCACATTATCAAACGGTGGCAGACAATGCACAAACGCGTAGTGAACAGTATTGTGAAGCTGCAAATGAAGGACGTGAGTTTTTAAGCCTCGGTGAACCCATTAAAGTGGGACATCATAGCGAAAGACGACATCGTGCCTTAATTGAGCGTAATGCCAAACGTATGGATAAAGCAGTCGAAGAAATGCAAAAAGCTGAGCACAATGAGGACAAAATCCCTTATTGGCTAGAGCGTGCAGACGTCATTGATTTATCTATGCCAGAAAGTCTTGCGTATTTTCAGTTCGAGTTGGAAAAAGCCAAAGCTAATCATCAAGAACTAAAAGAAAATCCAGAAAAACGCTTGAGTCGATATTCATTAACTTATGCTAAAAAAGCAGTTAATGAATTGGCGAAAAAAGTTGAGCTAGCTCAGCGGCTTTGGGGCTAATTGCATTTATCTTTAACGTTAAAAGTGCGGTGAAAATTGACCGCACTTTATTCACCCATAGGGGAAACATTCCCTTATGGGGCGTTTCCCTTTCATTTTTTATCAATTAAGGAGAAACACCATGACAACATTAACGGTAAACCAAGTTTTGGAAGTCGGCTCAAATTTACGATGAAACCGTAAAAAATATTCAGCAACGATTCATCTATTTAACCTATAAACTCTGCGATCGTGTCAGTGAGTTGACTCATCTGTCCTCAGTGAAAGGGTTCTATCGTCAATTATCACAGTGCCAACGTGAAATTGAATGTGATGAATCAATGAGTATGGATTTTGCCTGTATTCAGGCGTTTGAGCCAGAACATGCTTGTTTTCAAAAAACAATGCAAAACCCAGCCTTTATTCAACAATGTCAACAATTGTTAAATGGCAGTCACGCACTTTTAGCTTTTGGGCGTCCATTCGAGCTCAAACCAACACACTGGGATTTTCAACTAATCTCAGAGCAGGCGTTAGAGGCAATGGAACAAATCAATGCACAAATGCGTAATTTCTCTTTTATCTCGCCAGGTAAAACGTACTGGGTAAAAAGTTTGCTCATTGAGCTTGAAAGCATTATGCACAAAGCTCAATGTGTCATTGAACTTACAAAACAGCGTGGTTTTGCTGAAGTACCACAAAATCCGTGGGAATTATTACAGCAATGGAAAAAGCAAGTTCATCGTTTGCTCAATGATGCCTTAATGCTCATTGAACAAGAAAAAGGACAAGTGGCTTTATCTGTACGGGCAAACTAATTATTACACCATCTTAACCCTAGAGGGAAATACTTCCCTCTAGGGTGTGTTTCTCTCTGATTGATTATTTAGGAGAAACACATATGTACTACAACAGAACCTATAACACGGTACCTCTGCTTTATATGGGTGGGGTAAGTGAAAATTTAGCGGACTGGGAAGCGATTCTCTTTCATTTTGATGCCAGCGTTGAAGATGAAGAGGTTTGGGAGATTGCACGAGGTTGTAAGGAAATTCCTCACCTTGGTAATATTTACCAAAGCCTGGTTATTGGTCGGTTGGAATGCCTATTCTTTGAGCAGCTTGATTTAGCCGAAGATGACGAACGCATCGATGTTTTTACCTTTGTGAATGACTTTGATAGCCATTTTTGTATTGATGGTGAAGCGATTAATACGCTTGATGAGTTTATGGCAAAAGTGGAAGAAATCAAATCCACATTACATTAACATTTAACTCACGAACCCATTTATTATGTAATAAACGGGTTTTTTATTGTCATTTTAAAATTGTTTTTTACTTACATTTTTTTCTTTTTTATCCAATGATCATTGCTTCACTATTTGAGGGGTATATGGTAAAGAAAAATTTATTTGGCAGTCCAAAACTGACGATGTTTTATCAAAGCTGCAAAGATTTTATTTTTGAGCATAAGTTTTATGAGGTCTATCGTTTGGAAAATACCGAAACAGAGGCTGTTTTGACGTTGTTTAATTTCTATCGTTATACTAAAAACCACAAAACGGGGCTAATTCGTGTTGAATATTGGTGCTTGGTATCACAACAATGGAAGAAAGAACGAGCAAAAAAAGACCTGAAATATTGTTATACGATACCTTTTTTTGAATCTTCCTTTTTAAAATCTTTAATCATTATACAAGATAATGTCATTAGAAAGATTGTAGCGTATTTGAGGAAAAAGTATCTTGAGAATAAAAATAGCTTGCTGCATTATGAGGATAAACTGGTTGAGATCCTAAAAAAATACTTACAGCGTCGTAGTATTATATTACAAAACTATGCTAACCATACAAAACGCCTGACAAAATGGTTATGGCAATATTTTTGGGATAAGTCTATTGTTTCGACTGTTATCAAAATAGAAGGACATCGAGTGCATTTGGGGCATTACCTTTTTTATCAAAAACATATTGACAAATTAGCACGCGTAACCTGTGAATACCCCAATCTTTTCCCCTTATTAAGTCAAATTAATCCTCGCTATTGGGATGATCCCAATCTATTTAGCTATCACTATTGGGTTGCGCCTAGTGACGGTGAAACGCCACAGTCAAATCAAAAAAATTTGTACTGATACGTTGCCTTATTGTGAGAGCAAGCAGCAATGGCGTTGGATAAAAAGACAATCTCCCCAATTTATTCGCGTTTGGCAATACCACAATTGGTCTTATTGCAAATATGTCCTTTCTGTATTGATGCAACCGGGTATCTCAGAAAAACTTCCAGTATGCCTTAAAATAACAATTTTTATGTACGGGCATCTTTTCGATTATCGACATATCTCGGATAAGAACAAGGAACGTTTACTTAGGCTATTTATCCGATATGCCGTAGACTATTGGAAAAACGAGGGTATTAAGGCATTAAGAAGCTATTTGAAAGGGGATATGAACGGTAGATTCCATGACATTATTGACTATTTAGCCAGAGATAATGAGCAGCAACGAGGCTTGCCGTAGACGTGGGGACGTTTGGTCGAACGAAGTGAATTGTGGCATCGTAGACTCCTTGAAGAACAGCAACGGCGGGAAGATGAAATTCATCAACAACAGCTTTTAAAATCTTGGGATGGCTATATACCTTACTATAAGATTAAAGAGGTCGAGTTTACCGCATTGACGACAGGTAAAGCTCTCTATGAGGAAGGACAACGAATGAGGCATTGCATCTTTACTTATACTGAACGATGTCATGCAGGATGTTATTTAGTGTTTTCCGTAAAATATGCTGAAAAGTTAGGAAAAGAAGTCAAGCAACATTATTCTACGCTGGGTTTATATCGAAATAAACAAAATCAACAATGGCAAATTGAGCAACATAGAGGTAAAAGTAATCAGTCTGTGAGTCAATATCTTGAGTATATCGCGAAACAATTTTGTCTTGTTCTCAATGATTCTCTATGTGTTAATAATCAGGCAAAAATGAACTAGGTAGACGTATTAAGATCATCGAAAAGTAAGCCACTGCCTCTTTTGATAAACGCCTTGTCATTTGAAGGGAGGGAATGATCTTTTAAAATTTCCTAATAGATTTAATCGTTAAGATTTCATATTTCATTTTCTGTTAAAAATCACATTATTTTTCTGCATAGTGCTTCCGATAGTTATTTTCTCTAATCCCATTTAACTAAAGGATGCAATATATGAATAAATCTCCCTTTTGTTTCGCTTTATGTGGTGTTTTGTTAACAGGTTGCGCCAATAAAGCACCGCATCATGAAGAACCTCAACCTATCCAACCTGATCCTCTTCAGTTAACGAGAGTCGTTCAAGAAGATATTTATCAATCATCAGAATATCAAAAATACCCCGAGGTGGTACGTTATGACCGATATACGCTTATTAGCACCTCACCAATGGGCGGGCAAAAATATTTATTGGACCAATTAGTGTCGGTCAATATGGTAGGGAAAGGAACAAATAAATATCTCCTTTCTGTTCGTCAGGGGCTTGAAAAGACACTAAATAATACAGGCTATACACTATGTCGCTTGTCTAGTCCAGAAATCACTCATCTATTCAATCTTCCACTCCCTAAAGTCCATTACAAATTTGGCCCAATGAAGTTGCGTGATGCACTCCAAATGCTTGCTGGAGAAGCTCATGAGCTAACGGTTAATGATTCCAAGCGTGAAGTTTGTTTTGAGCGTAGACTGGCATTACCAATACCTGCAGAGACTAACGTTTATATTAAAATGAAGTGAAAATAACTAAATAGAACATTTTTGATGAAAAAATGTTCTAAAAACATAGTTTAGGAATATCACTATGGCAAAATTTTCTTATCACACATTATTTTTTCCTTCCTTGCATATCTTCTGTCGATGTCAAGTTTAGCACAAATACAGACAAACCATTCAACTACCTTGAATACATTAAATCAGGCACAGAATATTCAGAATGTGGTCTCACAAGAGGTAAATGTCCATGGCATTAATGAGCAACATATCCAAGTGGATAAATGGTCGGAGTGGGGATTGACTCAAGAGGAATGGATGCGTTATGAAGAAATCATGAAAGGCCCTCGGGGGATTTGGACGCCTAATCTCGATCCTCTCGTTGTCTTAGGGGTTGAAGCAAGAAATGAGGCAGAAAGACAACATTTTGCCGAATTATTGGCAAAAAAAGAGTTTCAACGCGCAGAGAAAGAAATCGCTTTCCAGATTTCATATAGTCAAGCATTCCAAAAACTCTATCCAAATATTTTACCTTTCCGGATGGATGAAGCAGGCAACGCTGTATTTTCAACAGAAAATCGCGTGATTTATTTTACTCGAACTGATTGTGAACCTTGTCGTGATGATTTACGAAAAATTATGGATTATGCAAAAGCTGTACCGCTGGATATCTATGTTGTGGATAGCGAGCAAAAAGATGACAAAATCCGTGATTGGGCGGTGAAAAATAATATTGATATTGACAAGGTAAGACGCCGTCAAATTACGCTAAATCATGATAATGGCAAATGGTTTAAATATGCCAAAGGTAAGATGCCTGCTGCTTATCAAATCAAAGGAGATGGACAATGGTTATCTCTCGCGTATTGATTAGGGTGGGGTTAGTCAGTTTATCCTTATGTTCTTCTGTCTTTGCATTTTCAGGATTTGGTCGTGAAATTGATGGATATATCAAAGAATCGGCTCAACATTACCAAGTAAGCGAATCAATGTTACGCGGTCTCATTAAGATGGAAGATGGTTGGTATGGAAAACGTTCGCCAACAGGGGCATTAGGCGTTGGGCAGTTTACACAAAAAACCTGGAATTGGTTAGCACAGAGTACGCGAGGGAAAATGCTTGGAATGCGATTAATAACCCCCTCAAATCGTGGCACCAAATTCGATCCACGCCGTCATCACCGCACAAATACCTATGCTACGGCCTTATTAGCCCGTTGGCATTTAGAACAGTTTGCCTTACGAGGCATTAAGCCGACTGATGAACATCTCTATCTTGCCCATAACATTGGTTTGGAGGGATTACATCGAGCCTTGTTAGGGCGAGCGAATGCCGAAGATATTCGCAATATGCGTCGCAATGGTATGCGTAAAGGTATGTCGGTCAAGCAATTTCTTGCGTATCAAGGCCAGCGTTATCGACTGCATAAACAAATTGCGAATAATCTAATCCATTTAAACGAACAAAACTACGCTTGGGTTACCCCTAAAAGTGCGGTGAAAAATCAAGGAATTTTTTGGGTTGAACCACAAGGTAACACATTGGTTTGGATTGAGCCTAAATAGGAAGGAGATACGATGAACATTGTTATTGATGTAATTAAAACAAGAATTCAGCTTTATTTATATACTTGGAAGTCTGAGCCTTGTCGCTGCACCTTCGGGGCCGTTATGAGTTTGCTTAACCTTGTTGCAAAGATTGTAGTACTCACGTTAGCCTTCGCGTTTATTTTGTTGGATGCACAGTTTGTTGAAATACTCTGATAAAGCAATTTCATTCACTGAGTTTTACCCTATCATTACCGATATTTTGTTTGGGTGTTTTTATTTTAGCTTATCGCTTGTAATCGTTCTTCATACATTTAGATGTCTTAAATGTATTATCTATACTGTGCAATATGAAAAGAGAAATTTGCGAGATTTGAAAAATGATGAGTAAAAAATCGATTATTCCCATTATGAAATTTATTTTCACTGTTGGGATTTGTTTTCTCGTCGTTTATGGTTGTGTATGGCTCTATTTTTTCTCACCTGCCTATTTTGAGACAACGATAGCCCAATTAGCCAGATTGCAAGGTTACCCTTTAGCCTATCAAGCCCTATTCAATCAGATTTATTGGGTTACGCTACTCATTAGTTTGAATTTTGCGGTAATAGGTTATTTCATCTATATGTGTTTTTTAAGGAGAAAATAAATGAACCGATTTCGTTCGTTCATTTTGAGTACGATGTTTGTTTTTGGCGCTAGTACTGTTTCAGCAGTGCTTACCGTGTTTGCCGATTTAGGCGGCGAAAGTGCGGTACGATTTTATGAGCCTATCCAACCCGTTCATACGGACAATGCACCTCAACATCCTAATGCGATTCCATCAGAGGTAAGTGAAGCACAATTGTTACCAGTTGTTTCCCATAAGCTATCTCCAGGAAAAGTTGAAACGCAAGTATTCAATTTACCCGGTGCTTCGCCGTTATTCTTAATTGGTGCAGATGAATATTCAAAAAATTGGTTGCAAGATCATTATCAGCAATTGACGACACTTTCTGCAATGGGCATTGTTGTGAATGTGGAAACGCAACAAGAACTCCAAGCATTACGAGAATTAGCCCCTGGTCTTATGCTCATGCCAGCACCTGCGGATAGTTTAGCGGAACGATTAGGGATTTATCATTATCCTTTCTTACTTACTGCGGATGGGATCACACAATGAGTAAACAACATCTTGTAGAAGCGTTATTACGACCTCCCGTTGAGCTTTATACTTCCGCTGTCTGTGTAGGTGCAGTCGTACTCTGTATTTTGGCACCTTGGTCTATCGCATTAGCTCCTCACATTGGTTATGGTATGGCAGCAGGTTTTGCATTACTAGGAATCAGACGAGGTTATCAAGGTTGGCAAATTCTTCGTTATCACCGTAATTTAAAACGCTTACCTCATTATGAATTAACCAGTAAACAAATCCCCGTAAGTCAAAAATACTTATTTTTGGGGAAAGGCTTTTTATGGACGCAACGTCATACTCAGCGTTTACATGATTGTGGTCTGCCTCAAGCACGACCTTACATTCAACCTTCTTGGCTATTTAACTTTGTGAGAGCTTTTGAACGCAAACATGAAAAAAGCATGCTAGCTAAATTAACGGCAACAGACTCTGTTTTTAACCCTGTTAGACCGCTCCCACCTGTTGGAGGTAAACCGGAGTTACACGGTGTTGAATTACAGGAGATGAATGTGATGCTTTCTATGGTCGATAGAGCAGGTCATACTTTGGTTCAAGGGACTACTGGGGTTGGTAAAACACGTTGTGCAGAAGTGCTTGTCACACAAGATATTCATCGGGGACGTAATTTTGATGAGCGTGAAGTGGTTATCGTTGTCGATCCTAAGGGTGATGCCGATATGCTTTTACGTATGTATGCGGAAGCAAAACGAGCCGGACGAGAAAATGAATTCTATGTCTTTCATCTTGGTTGGCCCGAAGTATCTGCACGTTATAATGCGATTGGTCGTTTTAATAAAATTACTGAGGTTGCCTCACGGATTTCAGGGCAATTAAGTGGTGCAGGAAACTCTGCTGCATTTAAAGAGTTTGCTTGGCGATTTGTCAATATTATCGCGCGAGCATTAGTTGCCCTAGGAATTCGTCCTGATTATGAGAGTATTGCCCGTTATGTACGTAGTATTGATGCGTTATTTTTAGATTATGCAAAAACCTATTTTGACAAAAAAGATCCGCAAATTTGGTTAGCTATTTCAGGAATTGCCGCGAATTTGGATCAAAAGACCGTTTCTATTGCGATGAAAGGGCGTGATCCGATGGTGGTTGCCGTTGAACAATATATTCGAGAAAGTAAAGAATTTGAACCCATTTTAGATGGTTTATGTAGTGCGGTACGCTATGATAAAACTTACTTTGATAAAATTGTGGCTTCACTTTTACCATTATTAGAAAAACTCACCACAGGGAAAGTCTCAGAATTGTTATCTCCTGATTATTCCGATATTTCTGATCCAAGACCGATTTTTGATTGGGAAACCGTTATTCGTAAAAAAGCCATTGTTTATGTGGGACTTGATGCGTTATCTGATTTAGTTGTAGCTGCCTCTGTGGGTAACAGTATGTTTGCTGACTTAGTGTCAATGGCAGGTCATATTTATAAATTTGGAGTCAATGATAGCCTCCCTCAATCTTTTAACAAAAAAACAGTGATCAATGTGCATGCTGATGAATTTAATGAACTGATTGGCGATGAGTTTATTCCATTACTGAATAAAGCACGAGGGGCAGGGATTAATGTGATTGCCTATACCCAGACATTATCTGATGTGGAAGCACGTATTGGTAATCGAGCGAAAGCTGGGCAAATTATTGGTAACTTTAACTCGCTTTTAATGTTTCGGGTTAAAGAGTTTTCAACGGCTGAACTGTTAACAAATCAATTACCTGAAGTTAGTGTGTTAGATGTGATGGCCATGTCAAATGTCACCGACTCTAGCGATCCTGGGGACAGTAAAGATTTTAATTCAAGCACAGGCGATCGCGTGATCACTAGCCGACAAAAATTGATCTCTCCTTCAGATATTATTAATTTACCAAAAGGACAAGCCTTTGCCTTGTTAGAAGGTGGTAAATTGTGGAAAATACGGATGCCACTACCCGCGAAAGGAAAAGATGATTGTATGCCCGAATCCCTACAAAAATTAGTGGGGTATATGCGAGAAAACTATCAAACAAGCCAATCTTGGTGGGAAGGGGTGGATGAGTATAAACCCAATCAAGATGTCCTTGAGGCCTTTCAACAATCACAGTATAGACAAACGACGTTTGATATACGTAAAGACGAGGAAATGCAAGAAAATGATAATATCCATGGCGAATAAATCTGTATCAGTTTTAACTGTGCCTGATTGTCTGATTGATTTAGACAGTCAATATTTTTTCTGCTCTAGCAGTGGTATGTCTGATGAGGAACGATTACGATTTTTTGAAAAACGCATCTTTCCTCTCTGGTATGAACGTCGTTACTCACTGCATCAGCTGGCTAATGCATTGATACAATTTGATATATCACTCTGGACGGCACCAGAGGTGGGGCTAACCAACAAAAATGCATTTGCCTTCTGGATGCGATTTGAGAAGCAGTATCAAGGTGATATTTTAGTTCAATGCGAGTTGCTTGAACAAGGAAGGATACATTAATATGCAAGGCAATGATGTACCGCAACGCCCTGTCAAGCAAACGTCATCGCGTCCCTGTACACTGATTGGCGTGCTTATCACGTCCTTACTACTTAGTATTATGATTGAATGGGTGGGCATTGCGTATTTTTGGTCAGAACAAGGGGCTGAACATAGCAAACAAGTGATGCTTACTGAATTTAATTGGTTTTCTGAAGGGTTCCAACAAAGCCTCATTCATAGCTATCCTGTTATACTGGCACAGCAAATGCTAGCATTTATTCATCATTGGTTGTTTGTGAAAACTGGGCTTCAAAGTTGGCTAACCTCACCAAAAAATCCCGATAGTCTTTCTGCCTATCTATGGTTTTATGCGCGTGCTTATATTGAATCCGTTTTGTATGTCACGATGACATTCATTATCAGATTGATTGTTATTGTATTAACCAGTCCGTTATTTATTCTTGTTGCCTTGGTTGGGTTAGTTGATGGATTAGTACAACGTGATTTAAGGCGTTTTGGTATTGGACGAGAGTCTGCTTTTAAATATCATCATGCCAAAAAATCAGTAGGTCCTGTTATGCTTATTGCGTGGGTTATTTATCTGTCTATTCCCTTTGCAATACACCCTAATATGATCCTTATTCCTGGTGCCGTGCTATTTGGGTTGATGATATCATTGACAGCCTCTAACTTTAAAAAGTATTTATAATATGTAATAATTTTCCCAAGACTATTTTTTTATTGAATTAGTTATGACATATGATAAATTTTTTGTAATCTGGGCTTATCTCATATTATTCATTATAGTCTATGTGATATCTTTGTCTGAAAAAAGAAAAAATAATGCATTCTATGTTAAAGCTAAAAGTTTACTTGATAAGAATAAATTGACTTTATATAGTATAACAGCACTATCGAATCAAATTAAGATAAAACGCTTTCAAGTAGTTAACCAGTTAACCAAACTATACTTAGATGAGCTTGAGAATGATGACGATAATGCTAAGCGTGTTGAAGATTTACTTAAGGACTATCAGAAAGAGTTCAATTTTTCAGAACTCCCTAGCTATATAATGGATAAAATTAATTTATTAAAAACGAATGATAATGCTGAAAATATTAGACAGTTAGCCGAGATCATTAATACTCTTTTTATCTCAGAAAAACGTTACAAATTAGGCAGTTTGTTGCTGGCTATATTTGGGATTATTCTATCAATAATATCTATCTTACCTGTATTTCCGACAGTTATAAATTATTTAAACGAAATTATAAAATAGTTTCATGTAGCGATTTTTTACCCTTATTGTTTATCCTAATAGGCAAGTAAATTTGTATTATTAGGTGACGTTTATGCTATTACTCTCTTACTTTTCTGTTTTGGTTGCAGGTATCTTTCTCACTCTCTGCGTTTTAGAAATTACGGCATATCATAAAAATCACAAGATGATTTTCTTTATCTTGCATTAAGCTTATTCCTTTCTCTCATAGGGCTCTCTCATATCACGTCTTAAAAAACTCTCTGAAATTTCAATAGAATTAATCATTACATTTGAGAGGTAATTTTTGCATTATTTCCTTTGCAGTAACTCATTGATAGGAGAACCATAATGCGTAAATCACTAATCATTTTCCTTTTCCCAGCTCTATTTGCCGTTCCCAGCTTTGCTAATGAACAAGCTGAGCTAGATCAGGCACTCAGACAATTAGAATCTGCCAAACAAGCGCTTTATCGTGCACAACAACAGGCTAGACAGTCATCAAAAGTGCAGGTTAAAGCTCGTTTCTATTTTGATTATCTGAAAGCGCGCCAAGATATTGAGTTAGTCAAGGAGGGTATTCATTATTATTTGAATACCGATCGTGCGCAACCTCGAGATCCAAGGCAACTTAAAACACTTTCTGGTGACTATAACAAAATAAGAGCATCACAATGAACAACGAACTGATAAAAGCATTTGATATCGGTGCGGGAAGCAGTGCAGGTGAGGTCAGAATTTTTATTGTGGCAATAATCTTTGCGGTGTTCTTCTTTGTTTGGGCTTATATCTTATCAAGTGCATATGAAGGTCTAAAAAAGGACAATTATCCTTAAATAATTAGGTTGGATGATTGGGCGTATTGCACTGGTTAGCTTAGTGATGGGTTATTTTTTACTGCATTAATTTTTAATCATTAATTAAGGAATACACAATGAAAAAGCAATATCAAAAAATAAAAAAACTGGCCACTAACCTCTTGGTTTCATTAGGCGCATTTATGGCATCTACTAAGATGAGTTTTGCCGCGTTACCGACAATGGAAGCACCGAGTAAAGGTGAAGGCTCAGGGCTTTATGAAACACTTAAAAACTATGCGTATGATGGGATCGTTTTTGGTGGATTACTCGTTAGTGCTATCGCTTTTTTAAAAGTCGCCACAGCCGCACTTGAAACCTTTGGTGAAGTTCGATCGGGTAAAAAAAGCTGGGGTGAGTTTGGGATGATTTGTGGCGTTGGGGTCATCCTTCTAGTTGTCATTATCTGGTTAATTACTAAGGCTGTCGATATTTTGAATTAGGAAGTCGGTATGAAAGAGCATCTATCATCAGAAACAATCACCTTTATTCCTGAAAGACTTAATAAACCACCTGTGGTCTATCGAGGTATGACAATATCAGAGCTTGTTATTGTTGCAATATCGGGCTTCGGTATTGGGTTTGTAATAGGGGTTGTGATAGTGCTCTTTTTAGGTAATTGGGTTTGGATACCCACAGCCATTGTACCCACCTTATTTTTGAGTATTCGTTTTGGCGGTGTCTATCTTTCGCGCTTAAAACGGGGTAAACCAGATAACTGGCTTGAAAGATTTTTTTGAGCTCAAGTTTTCTCCCTCAAAATTTATTACTACTGCACAGGATTGGGCGATTAAACGGACAAGGTAATCACAGATAATGAGTAAATATAAACACGAGTTAACGAGTCAACGGTTTCATATCCAGAGTTTGCGTATCATTATTGTTGTTTTATTAATGGTGGTGACGGGGTTAGGATATGGTCTTTATACCGTTCCTAGAAACATCATCGTACATAACCCGCCAGATTTACGGACAGGCTCTGTTCGAGCTTGGTGGGAAATTCCTCCTTCAACGGTCTATGCATTTACATTTTATATTTTCCAGCAACTTAATCGTTGGCCGAAAGACGGTGAGTATGATTATAAACGTAATATTCACTCTTTACAAGCTTATTTAACGCCGCAATGTCAACGATTCTTGGAACAAGATTATGAAAACAGAAATTTATTAGGTGAACTTCGCTCACGTGTACGTGGGGTATATGAAATACCTGGACGTGGTTTTGATAATTCGCGTGTAAAAGTCAATAGCCAAGATAGCTGGGATGTGACACTTGATTTAAGCACCGATGAATATTATTTGGATAACCCCGTTAAACGTGTACTAGTGCGTTATCCGCTAAATGTGGTGCGTTATGATGTCGATCCCGAAGCCAATCCTTGGGGACTTGCACTAAATTGTTATCGTTCAACACCACAACGATTAGAAATTGAGCCAGTCTCAGAGAAAAAATAGGGAATTGTCTATGAAAATTAAATTATTACTGACCATATTGCTTTCTTTGGCGACCACATTAACGCAAGCAGAATTATTAATGCCTTGGAAGCGCATACCTTTAACTATTGATCTCAATGTGAATGAAGAGCGGATAATTTTTGTTGATAAGAATGTTGCTGTCGGTATTCCTGCTGAGATAGAGAACAAGTTACGCGTGCAAAGCACAGGGGGAACTGTCTACCTAAAATCAAATGATGTGTTTGAGCTAAGTCGATTACAATTACGGGATATTGAATCTGGTGAGATTATCTTGATTGATCTACGTAGCCGAGCCAATAAAGGGCGTTTAGAGCCTGTACGGATTTTATTTAATGAAGATGTTGCAACAAATAATAAACATCTGCCCCAAACAGCAGTCTCAGATGAGGAGACGATGACGTCACTGACAAGCCAATTACCGATACCGGCCGCGTTAACGCGTTATGCTGCTCAATCTCTGTATGCGCCATTAAGAACCATCGAGCCTTTACCTGGTGTGCGTCGTGTCGCTCTAAAATTACCAAAATCCCTACCAACATTGTTACCTAATTTATATGTGCATAGTACGCCATTAGAAAGTTGGGGATTAGGTGAATATGTCGTGACAGCTGTGCGTATAAAAAATCTCTCTAAAAATCCTGTGGATTTAGATCCTCGCTATCTTCAAGGTTATTTTTACGCAGCCACATTTCAACATGCGTTTCTAGGAGAAACAGGATCGCCTGAAGATACAACGGTTGTCTATCTTGTGACAGAAGGTAATCCAAGCAATGCGTTTATTCCGCAGGTGCATTTTGTGCCCTCTAATAAGAAAATTGTGACAGTAAAAAAGAAAGCATTGAAGAAGTAGGAGCGTAAGGAATGAATATCAATAAATCAAATGGCATGCTAAAACTCCTTCTTGTTATTTTTTTGGGATTAGTCGCTACTGTGATTGTCATTTTTTCAAGAGGAAAATCTGAAAAATCAATCAGCACGACACCAGAAGGGGTGATCTATGACGTGACAAAGCAAGAGCAGCAAGAGTTAGGTATCATCGCAGGTGATACGCCACATGATACGCTAAAAACACTTGTTGGGACATTAAAACAAGTACGTTCAGATATTGAAAAAGCCAATGATGAAAATGAGCGCCTCAAACGTGAAAATCAGACGTTAAGAGGAGATTTATCTAATGTAAATCGTCAAATTCAAGATGCTGTAAATCAAAAAACAAAATGAATTAATGACTCAATTTGAGCAACGTTTTTTCACAATTATCGCAACACGTTCAACAACAGGTCAATACAACTACAAGTACTTCTGATATTCCAATTGGCAAAGGCATTGCCTCAGATGAGCAATATATGGAGGGTGCAGTGACATGGGTATCACCTGATGACTTAGTCTATCGTGATAGCAAAGGTAATGTGGTTGATAATAATTTCAAAGGTCAGAAAACAAGCACTTTTTCTAATCCGTTTAAAATGTTGGATGATACCCATCTGGGTAAAGCAACAAATGAATTTATTGGCCAAGAAAGTCGTTATAAAAAGAAAGAAAAAAGCGTGAATTTTCCTTTTTATACCATTCCAAGAAACGCCACGCTTATGGGCGCGGTCTCTATGACTGCATTGCTTGGGCGGGTGCCACTTAATGGCAGTGTTTCCGATCCTTATCCGTTCAAAATATTAGTTGGACGAGAAAATTTAACGGCTAATGGGATTGAGTTACCTGATGTTGAAGGAGCAATCATTTCAGGAACGGCGACAGGCGATTGGACGCTGTCTTGTGTCCGTGGAAAAGTAGAAAGTATGACCTTTGTATTCAGTGATGGGCGCATTGTGACTTCGACAGGGCAAAAAAAATCAAAATAATAACAATGGGATTGGTTGGTTATCTAACCCTGAAGGGGTGCCTTGTATTCCAGGTACGCGTAAAACCAATGCACCGGAGTATTTAACGACACAGTTTTTCCTTTCCGGTGCAGAGGCAGCTGCACAAGGATTAGCAATGGGACAAACGACGACGGTCGCAGAGGGAAATTCAGTTGTGGGTGCAGTAACAGGCAATCAAGGTAAATATATTTTAGGTCAAGCATTAGGCGGAGGGCTTAAAGAAACCTCTGATTGGTTAAGACAACGTTATGGTCAAACGTTTGATGCCGTTTATGTACCACCAGGTCAAAAAATTGCGGTACATATTGATCAACAAATTGAAATTGATTATGACGGACAGGCTCGAAAAGTGAATTACACCACAATAGGTGGTTCACGCCAAATGGATTAAGAAGGAATACTATTATGTCTATGCTGAAAAAAATAATTGTGCTTTCAACCTGTACTTTCGGGGTAATTGCTTGCTCAACATCACAAAAAGAACTCCTCCCTACAGATGGGGAAACGATGCTGGATGTGTGGAAACAAGGCGGAGGTTCGCAATCAGCCTTAATCGAAGCACGTAATGCCTTACAATTTGTCAGACCCATTGAGAGTCCTGCTGCACAATCTGCTGAGTTTGATCATTATACCCGCACCGCGGAAAATGAAGCCAAAAACTTATTTCCTCGCTTACCTAATCCTGATTTAGCGATGTTTGTTTTTCCTCATTTATCCAATACCGCAGAGCCAGTCCCTATCCCTGGTTATACCACCGTATTTCCGTTTTATGGACGCGTGCAATATGCACAGCCTGGTGAGCGTACTCGAGATTACTAGAGGTAACTATGCTTGGAAAACTGTTTAAAACCACAAAGCACAAAAAAGCGAAGATAGCGCCCCAATTGGATAGCGTTGAAGAGACTCAAGCGATAGTCGAGATCTCTCACAACATCTCAAATAAGCCTCAATTTTTGTTACGACAAGGAAAATATACGACGGCACAACATTTGCAACAGTATAAACCGCAACCCTCTATTGTTGATAAATTGCCTTGGGTTGAGTTCTTAGATGATGAAAAAGCCTTATTGCTTGAAGATGGCCGTTCTCTTGGTGCCGTCTTTGAATTGGCAGTTATTGGAACAGAAGGACGATCATCCGATTATTTAAACATGGTTAGAGCGCAAGTTTGTAATGCCATTCAAGATTCATTTGTTGAGTTGGATAAACATCCTTGGGTCGTCCAGTTCTATTGTCAGGATGATGAAATGTCGGCTGAGTATGAGCAAGTGCTACGTGAGTATGTCAGACCCAATGCCAAAGGGACGGAATTTACTGAACAATGGCTCAATATTATGGCAAAACATTTGCGTGACATATCGAAACCAGGTGGATTGTTTGAGGATAAAACCGTAACAGGAACACAATGGCGAGGGCAGCAACGACGTACGCGTATGGTGATCTACCGTTATGTGGATGCCAATACAGAGCTTGGGTTAGCCTTAGAAGACCTAAACGCAACCTGTGAAACAGTGACCAATGCCTTGTTAAGTGCGGGAGTGCGAGTAACACGTTTAGATGGTCATGCGATTCATCAGTGGCTCCTACGTTGGTTTAATCCCGCGCCAGAACTTTATGATCATCCGGAAGAGTTTTATAAGACCTGTCATTACACCATTAAAGAAACGGAAAATAAAGATGATCTGTATTTAAGTAATGATTTTGCTGAAACGCTCTTTGTTAATCCACCTCGTACCGAAGGGCATTATTGGCTATTTGATGAACAGCCTCACGAAGTGATTATGGTTGACTCACTTAGACGTGCACCCGAAGTCGGGCATTTGACCGGTGAAGTGAAACGCGGAGATAACTTTAATACGTTATTTGATTTATTGCCCGAAGGGGTTGTGATGGCTTTGACGGTCGTCGTCTATCCACAGGATTTATTAGAGTTACATATTCAAGGCATTTATGATAATGCCTTAGGTGAAAATACGGAATCTATTTATGCGCGTAAAGATTGTGAGCGTGTTAAAGAATTTTTAAAAGAAAAACACAAGCTATACCGTTCTTCACTTGCCTTTTATTTAAAGGCACAGAACAAGGATGAGCTTAAACGTCGCTCTCGAAAACTCAGAACCACGTTACAATCGACAGGGTTAGTTGCGATTCGAGAGGGTGCTGAAGTTGCGCCACTTAACAGCTATTTACGTTGGTTGCCAATGTGTTTTAATCCCGCAGATGACAGTAAAAACCTCTATACCAAATTTAACTTTGTGCAACATATTGCGAATTTAATGCCCGTTTTTGGGCGTAGCATAGGAACACGTCATCCAGGTATTACGTATTTTAATCGAGGTGGTGCACCACTCGATTTTGATGCATTAAACAAAGAAGATCGTTCCAAAGCTGCGCATTGCCTTATCCTTGGACCAACAGGTGCAGGTAAATCGGCCACATTTAACGGTAAGATTGCCCAATTGATGGCAATACATCGCCCTAGATTGTTTGTGATTGAGGCGGGAAACTCATTTGGGTTAATGGCTGAATATCTTGAACGTTATGGGGTGAGTGTAAATCGCGTAACATTGAAACCAGGTGGGGGAATTTCACTTCCGCTGTTTGCAGATTGTCATAAACTTATTGCCGATCCGTCTTTATCTGAAGCTCAGCAAGAAATATTGCGTGATATTGATGATACATCGTTAAGTGAAATAGAGAATGAGGAAGCATCTAGCGATGAGGAGGGAGACGATCAGCGTGATATTTTAGGGGAGATGGAAATCGCAGCACGCTTGATGATAACCGGTGGTGAAATCAGAGAAGATGAAAAAATGACGCGTGCGGATAAAGCGATGATACGTAGAGCGATTATTTTGGCCGCAGAAAAAACGTATGCGGAAAATCGAACAACTCTGACGCAAGATATTCGAGATGCCCTTTTTATGCTAAGTCAAGACGAGTCTCTGCCTGAGGCAAGACGTAATCGCGCGTATGAAATGGGAGAATCCATAGGGATGTTTTGCCAAGAAGGCAGTTTTGAGGCCGAACTATTTAACCGAGAAGGAGTAATTTGGCCCGATGCTGATGTGACGTTAGTGGATTTGGCCACTCTTGCTCGCGAGGGGTATGAAGCACAGCTTGCTATTGCGTATATTTCCTTAATTAATCATATCAATTCATTGGGAGAAAAATACCAGTTTTCTGGACGTCCCATCGTGAACATCACTGATGAGTCGCACATTATCACCGTCAATCCTATGTTGGCTCGCTTTCTAACCAAGGCTGGAAAAATGTGGCGTAAACTAGGTATTTGGTTATGGATGGGAACACAAAACTTAAAAGATTTCCCCGGTGATGCGGCTAAGCTTCTTTCAATGCTTGAGTTTTGGGAATTACTTTGCCTTGAAAAAGACGAGGTAGAACAAGTGTCTCGATTTAAAAAATTGAGCGATGAACAAATTAACTTAATTATTTCAGTAAGAAAAGAGAACCGCAAATATACGGAAGGCGTCTTGTTGTCCTCAAAAATGGAGGCCTTATTCCGTGTTGTGCCACCGAGTTTATATTTAGCGTTGGCGATGACAGAACCTGAAGAAAAAGCGGAACGCGCAGCACTGATGCGGCAATATGGTATTTCAGAGCTCGATGCTGCAATTAAGGTTGCTGAAAATATTGATAAAGCAAGGGGGATAGACAGTGAGACGCCACACACTATTTTACATTAACCCATCTCAGCCAATTGATTTGGGTACATTGAAACAGACACTCTCAACGGATGTACAGCAACAGATTGATACACTGTGTGAATGTGTACATCACTATGCGGGAAATATTTCTAAAGTAGATGTGCTCCCTTATCGAGTAACAAATATGGGATACATTAAACTGACTATTTGGGGTGATCTTGGTCAATTTGGGTTACAAATTATTGTGGCCGGTTATACAGAATTTCCGAACAATCACACTGATAATTCTTATCGACGTTATATTAGTGTTGTTGATTCAACCGATGCATACTGGTTAACCAAGGTATTAAAGCGAGAATTACAAGCCAATATTCATTTAAAAGCTAACACGGAGCACGACGATGAGCACAATGAAATCACTGACTAAACTGGCTGCAATCGTGTTTTTCCTGATAGTGGGATTGTTTGTGGTTGCCCATTTTTCCTTAGAATATGGGGCTGATTTAGCACTCCCTGCTCTTTTTAAATCATATTGGTTGTTATTCGTCTTATTGCGATTTGTTATTTATGCAGTTGTCGGATTTTTCTTATACAAATTACGAGACAAATTAGATAACACTAAACGGTTAGTGATTACGTGTGTGATTTGGGTTGTCGTGATGGAGGGTATCAATATGATGCAACTTATCAGAACAGGAGTATAGTACGATGAATATCTCACTTACCGTTGATAATTATTTTGAATACTTTCTTACATTACTTGGCTGGATCATTAACAATAACCTTTGGGATTTACTGACTCAGACTGGGGTGTTTGCCCTGCCTATTCTTTTCCACATTATAGGCTTAACGCTGAAAGTAAGAGAGCAAGGAGACGATGAGGGAAATAAAGGCAAATTGCTGGCAAGTTGGTTAGAAAATGCCATTTATATGAGCTTTTTGACCATGATACTGACCTGTATGCCTGTTTTTACGGTGTCATATAGTACATTAGAATTTAATACCGAACGGATGGAAAACTGTGGGTATACGGTCTATAAACCGCAAGATACTGGGCTTGCAAAGTTGTCTTCAGAGTTAAGTGGTAAAGAAGCCACCTTACCAATATGGTGGGCATTTACTTATACTTTGAGTAAGGGAATAACACATGGGATGGTTGCGGCGATCCCTTGTAAGCCAGATTTAAGGCAAATTCGCTTCGATATTCAACATACTCAGATTACTAGTCCAGTATTACGTCAGGAGGTCACTGACTTTGTTGAGCAGTGTTTTATTCCCGCACGTTCTAAAATCAAACGTCTGCAATATGAACTTGATGAAGCGCAAGCGAGAGACTTAGACTGGATTGGTTCAAAGATTATGCTCAATACCGTAGGACTTTATGATACGTATCGTTCTAAGTTACCTCGGACGCATTGGCCGTATGATGCGAAGCGAGATGTTGGTCTACCTAATACGGGAAATGGTGGGTATCCCTCTTGTAAAACCTGGTGGTCTGATAGCTCAGTTGGGTTACGTGCGCGATTATTACAACAAGTTGAACAAAGTATTTGGGAGCGGTTAAAAACAGTAAGTACTGATGCGCAGACGTATGAAGAAGCCGTATTAAGACGCGTAGTCAGTCCTCAAAATATCCAAGTATCAAGTGGCCGCGTGTATGGTGGTTATGGTGGGCAGATTGCGGATGGAGATAATGGCATACATTTTGATAGTCTACGAAAAATATCGACTTATGCAACCCATTCACTAGGAGGATTATTTGCAGCGCCCACCTTTGAAACCATACGGCAAGCCTTACCGATGCTTCAGGGCATTATGCTACTTGCTATTAATTTAGCGATTCCGCTTCTGATGGTTGTCAGTGGTTATAATATTTCTACTGCAATCACTATCACTATTGTGCAATTTTCGGTATTTTTCCTCACATTTTGGTGGGAACTGGCAAGGTGGTTAGATACCTGGATGTATTCGGCATTATATCTCAGTGATACTCATTCCTCTTGGAACTGGATGGGCATTCAAAATGAGTTTGATGATGCAGTAATGGGAACGGTGGTGAATACACTGTTTCTGATTTTGCCAACCTTATGGATGGGGATGATGGGATGGGCTGGAGTAAAAGCAGGTAATATAGTTTCTGCTATGGAAAAAGGAGCAAATAAAACAGGTAATATAACAGAGAAAGAAACGGACAAAATTAAGAATAAGCTCCTATAATAAGCCCAAATGCACTTATTCAAGTATATTAGATAAGTGCATTTTCTCATTTATTCATCATCATTTCCGTAATACCATTCGTAGTAGTATGGATCATATGGAGAAGTGCCATCATAACACACATTATTAGTATCATCAGAATCATCCGAATGAGTTTTTGTCCTCAAAAAAGCCAGCACAAATAGCACTATAAATATGGCAAATAATACATAGAGGGATAAGATAGCAACAATAATAGAAACGGCAATAAATAGATATTCGCCATATTTAGCAGGAATACGTAACTTAATAGCTAAACGTTCAAAAAGTGCTCGGGTAGATTTAAATAATAAACCTAATTTATGACCCGCTTTATAACTCATCTTTTGACCTAACATATATACTCCAATCTATTAGTTATCCTTATTATTTGTAATATACGACTATTTTTTATTCGATGTCAATACCGTATTTTATTGAATTCAGATGTTAGCGTGACTTGTATAGCGCGATAAAAAAGCACACGAATAAAACCATTCTCGTGTGCTTTTCGTTATGTCGCAGATAATGATTAATAACCTACGCCAGATTGCGGCATAAGTTATTGGGGCATAAGTGAGGTTTCAAAGTTTTTCGTCATAGGCTTTTTCGTATTACACACGGCAAACTGTTTCGGTTCGGCATTGTTAGGTACTTTAAATATCCCTGCAAATAGTGGTTTACCATCGCCCATTGACTCCTGATATTGCACATAATAACTATTTTGGTTATCTTCAAATTCAAGTGAATACAAAATATGACCAGAACGACTGGCAACAATCGTATTATTACGCGGCATAATATCTTTTATCGCATTACTGAGCCTTAATTTCTTGTATGATAACACATAGTTAGCACCAGATTTTTCTACAGTAATGGTATTACCGTCTTTTGAAACACAAGAAAAAATCGCTCCTGTGGCAGCTTGTGCAGGTACAGTGATAGTTGCAAGTGTTGTTGTAACGAATAACGTGAATAGTGTTTTACGCATCATATTGCTCCTTAATGGTCAGGTTTAATTTCTAGATAAATTATACATTATTATGATTTATTTAGAATATAATCAGCTTCCTGATTACGACGTCTTGCATTTGAGCCCTTGTTATCGTTTTGGCGATTGCGTATCGCATCAGCAAGTGCGGTCATATCTCCTGTTGCAGCAGATTTTTGTGCGGCTGTGATCACGCTTTTGGTTTTTCTCAGAGTGCCATAATTATAAGCATAGGAGGTTAATACAGCTTGTGCTTGTGGAGATAGGGCATTCCAAGTCTCTGGTGAGACTTCCCTTTTAGCAATATTGGCAAATTCTTGTGTACGTCGAGCCAAGTCTCTTTCTGCATCTTCACGTGTCACGATAGTGTCTTTGGTGACACGCACAATCGTTCCATCTGCTTTTGTTATGGTATCTGAGCCATATCCTGTCCGATAAGCATTGACATCCCAATATGCCTTGCTACTGTAGCCTTCAAAGGTTTTTAATAAACCAGAGGCTTGCTCCATTGCTGTGCCACTAATTGCACACCAATTGGAGAGTATGCTCCTGAACTAGAACTAGGACTTGTTGGGGCATAACTTGCATAGATATTCACTAATCCACTCGCTTCCTCAGAGCGTGGGATTAAAATATATCGCTCTTGTAGGTGTTTAGGAAAGCCTAGTGCACCACCTAATGAGGTATCAGTATCATTTTTACCGGCTAATCCAGATAAGTTAGCTAAGCGCTTAGAGTTATCGTTCGCATTACTATCAAGAGAACGTAACTGGTCAGTGATTCGATTATTAAGTATTGCTATTGCCGTGTTATTGCTAATTGATTTTTGCAAATCCATTTCTAATTTAACTTGTTCAATTTCTCTATCAAGCATTTTTAAGGCCACTTCAAGATCTTCTTGGGCTGCAGCATTGTTTGCTACGTTAGGTTCTCGCATCCCTGTTAAGAGTACTCGGCGTAATACTAAGGCTTTTCTAACTCTTTGGATATTGCAAGCTCTTGGGCTAGTCTCGCACCAAGTATTGGAGCATCAGGATCTTCTTTTAATGCTTCAATAAGTCCTCTCGTAACGGCAACCGTTGATGTGCTCAGTTCAGTGAGTTTTTCATTGGTAATGTCATTCGTATTTAAAATATTTTCTAATTGCGTTGCTTTTAATTTTGGTTTGTGCTTCAATTTCTGGGCTAAACCACGGCCAGGTTTTGTTTTTTCGGTTCTACCGCCGCAATTATCACAGGTTTTCATTGTTTTTTCACCTAGGATACGCATTGCATAATCTCGCATATCTTGTGGTGATTGCCATTCAGTACATAGCATCCCATCGCATTGTGTTTTAGGTATTGGGTTGTTATTTAGTACGTTGCGTCCTTGAGCCATATTAAATCCTGCTCCGATAACATCACCAATTAACTCAAGGGATTTTTGTCCTTTCCCTCCTCTAGCTTCTCCTCCTACCCAAGGCGTCCCATTTTCCCCCTGTTCACTTTCCAGTTTCTTTTTGGCTTTTTTCGCATCGGGTTCGGATTCCGTGATCTTTTTGTAATTTTCTAGCCCCGCCATTTTGGCCCATTTACTGTCCATGGCATAGTCGGCTAATTGTTCAGACATTTCTTCGCAGCTGGTTTTTAAGTTGTCGAAATCAATTTTACCCTGATATAGCCCATTGGTTAATATATCGTACAGTTGTGGGTTGGCGCGTTGAATGATCATCGCTGGTAGGCTTGCAACTGCCCCCGTTGCAGATTGAATGACATTGCTGTACAAATCTTTAAATCCCTCAGTAATCCCATTTAATTGATTTTTAACTGTTGTTTTTAAGTCAAAATTACCGCACATCAGGTTCGCTCGCCATCCAATACCGAGGCTATATTCATTAGCTCGTTTTCGGGCCGGAGGTGGAGCAATTGCTGAGCCTCCCCCGATTTGATAAAAAACTTTATCGGATAATACGCTACCTTGAACGTAATCGGTATTAGCCAGTGTGATATTTGATAAAGATAATAAAATACCTAAACTTAACGCACTTATTTTAAATTTCATTATAATTTATCCTTGATTTAATGAGTATGTGTCGTGATCCAATCTGTATTGCCTAGAAATACTTGTCCTTCGCGTTTGCAGCAGGCATAAGGACGCCAAAGTGCCCAACTGTAATTTTCTGTTGGGGAGACTTTATCGCCATAGCTATCTGTCGCATTTCCATCAGGGAATACAGAGCAACTTTGTTCCATTTTGGGGCTGAGCATTTGCCAACGGTGTGTTTTTTTATCGCCTTCTTTCACTTCTTTGGGATACCATTTACCTTGGCCGCCTCGTCTTGTCGCAGGGTAATACACATGTAGCTGACCTGTACGACTAATAATGTCTGCAATACGTTGTGCGATAACGGCCGCGGCTTTATAGTCATGGGGTTGAGTCACACTTCCGGAGCGTGGATAAAGATTTCCCCACACATCACCGTTTTTATTCACTTCGCGCATGCCAGGTGTAATCGCCTCTGGATAGAACATTTCCGGCATATTTGAGCGCCATGCAATGGCATCTAATGCGCTTAAAAAATAAGGTTGAAATGGCGTCGTTTGGCTTTCGCATGAATAACCATAGCTACTGAGCATTTGCAAAATAATGCCCCCAGGATGGCCAATGGCATCGCCATTTTTAAAGGTATACTGCGTGTATTTTTAGTTGGCGTTTCATATTGGCCACCCATAACCCCTTGATTCATAAAATTCACTTCTTTCCAGGGATTTTGATTATTATGGTTATAGACGGAGACAACCATCTCAGGAATAAAATGATGAACCTTAACGGAGGTTTTTACGCTGCAACTCCAATAGGTACAGTACAGCCAATAACAGACGCCAACGGTTTGATAATCAGCACAACTTGGAGAAGCCCCTGATGTCATGATAGTTGCTGTATTTATCTCCGCTGATGCAGTCGTAGGCATGAAATGAATAGCTGCTACAGTTACCTGACTTAATAGTATTTTTCGTAATATTGATTGTTTCATCGTCATTTCCTTACATGGGATTGTTCATAACGTGTTAAGGCTCGCTGAACATCGGTTTCACCATAAATTACCGCCGGCGTATGGGTATCATTTTCAAAGACAATGGCAGGGATTTTGGCAACTCCCGTGGCCCATGCTTTAGTGACTCCCACATAAGCCTCTTGAATCGCTCTGTCAAATTGCTTCCAATTTTCTGAGGTCATCATTTTTCTGACTTCTTTTTCTGCTTGTTGCAGGTTAGGGCTTAGTGAGGCACTAAATTGCGTTTCAAGTTGTCCTACACGATCAATAAGGTAGATTTGATGGGCTAAATTCGCATTCTGTATAGGGTAATTTTGACTGGTATATACGGTTATTTGTGTTTCTTGAGCAGCCCAAGAAAATGGCGAGACTAACAGTAATAATGGGGTTAAGTTGAAGGTTCGCATAACAATCCTTAGAGAGAATAACTTAAGCGTAACCTTAAAAATTTCTTGTTGTAAATGAAATGAAAAACTCTGTTTAAATTTTAGAGAATTTTTTATTGAATAAATTATCCAAAATGAAAAAAGAGTTTTTGATTGATCATGACGTGAATACATCAAATAATCATCGTAATCTTTCGCTATCATGGATAGCAAAGTAGGTAGCGAGAACCTATAACGCTACGATCTTGTTGCGGCAAGATTGGTTCACTGCCTAAATGTTCCTCAGCGTTCTGAAAAGGACTCCGACATATTGTTCGGGAACGCATCTTTCACATTCATAACCTGTTCAGGGAAAAATCATTCCCTGTGGGTGATTTCTCCTTGAATTTTTTTAAACTTTTAATGGAGAATTCATTATGAATAATCTTACTTCTAAAGAACTGGATGTATTTGATCCATTCGCCTCTAAACCAAAATCTAATATCTTCAATAAATTGGGCCATCAATTAGGTGGTATGTTTGTTTCTGCAAAGAAAGCAGCAACCAATAAATACCTTGATGTCACAAAAGGGATCAACCAACGCATTGAAGAAGAGCAAAGGCTAATTGATCAGGAAATATTCGCTCATTTAGCCGCTCAAGCAGAAGCGTTTGAACAAGAAGCTCGTCAAAAGAAAAAGCGTTGGATTTTCATCTCTTTGGGATTGATGATGCTTTCATTACTTGCGGGAGCTTTCGGGGCATACTTCATGTTGATTTAATTTGTCAATAAATAGTAAATCTTAGTGATTTAATTAAGATTTTATTCATATTTCATAGGGAAATACTTCTCTATGGAGTGTTTCCCTATCTTTTATCGAGGAGAAACACAATGAGAGTGCAAATTTTACTCTCGGCAATTGGAGATTATATGCCGAAATATCAGCATCTTGATACGAAACCCCAGCAAGCCTTGATTGATGAAGTTATTCAGCAAGCTAAGGCTGTTTGGGCTGCTCGCCAACCACAAGAAAGTGCGGTGCGATTTTTACAAAAAATGCCTGCTCAGAATGGTTCACATTTTCGTTTTTTAGAGGTGACTCAAAAAGACGAAAATACCTTGTTGGTCTCAGGAGGGCGAACAAGATGAAAGCCAAGCTAAAGGCATTATTCCATCATTTACAGACGGTAACGTTATTACGCTTAAGTGATGATTTACGCAAAGGGGCTTAACCTTTCAACACCTATCTTAATCGTATTACGATAAGATATTCCTATCCTTAGGGGAAAACGTTTCCCTTGAGGGAATGTGTTTCCCCTTTTTTATTTTGGAGAAACACAATGAATATTTTACACACTTATTTTGACAATAAATTGGTTGAGGCAGGCTTTCCAAGTGAGTTAACGATTGAAAGTTCGCTTTCTTATAGCCAAGGCGATGGCGTTGCCTTTTATGGTCGGCTTTATTCTGATGATTGGATTAATCTGTATAAACACATTTATCCTGAACAAACAGAGAAAGCCTATCGCCGATTTGCATTTATTGCCGAATATATTGGAGCGAATGAATATTTCAATGTGCTTGACATTACGCGTAATCATTTCGGTTATCGCTATTCCCATTGTAATACAATGAGCCTTGATACGCGTCCAGCGGAAGAAGCGTTTTGCTTTCGAGATATTCGCAACAAAGATAAAGCCATATTCAGAGAAATCTGGGACAACTTTATTGCGGATTTAGGCGAATACATTAAAGACACCTCAACAATGCTGGAACGTCTTGGGTATCGTTTGCTGGAATCAATGTATATTGAACCAGAAGAAAAACGTCGCACCATTAACACTAAACAGTATCGCATTGAATTTACGGTTGAACCCGTGCCTTTTCATTATGGCTATTTTAGCTCAGAAGATTTTGGCTATGAGGATACCAATCAATTTTGCGAAGCCATTTTGAATGGCATGAAAATCGTTGATTTAAGTGCTACGGTCTATCACAAAGCACTCGACATTCAAATGGGCGAAAGTTCATTAGGTTGGTGTACTTACTTGAGTGAGGATACCACTTACGGCGGCAATCGACGTGATTTAATCCTTGATGCCATTCGTGAAGCGAGAACCTTTGCACACAAGTTGGCAGGTTTAACACAATTACGTCAGCCTCAATAAATTGACTGACTTTTCAACCCAATCGGGGAACATTCTCCGATTGTGGAGCGGTTCCCCTTTTTATTTAGGAGAACCACAATGAAAAATTCAACACAGAAAAAAGATATTTATCAAGAAATTACCGATAGAATTATCACCGCACTTGAAGCAGGCACGGTTCCTTGGCTAAAACCTTGGGATAACCCTGAAGGCAATTTAGGCATACCTTGCAATGCCGTGTCAGGACGATACTATCAAGGAATAAATATCTTACTTTTATGGATTGCTGGTGCAGAAAATGGCTATCGACAATGTAAATGGATCACCGCACGGGCCGCTAACAAATTAGGTGGCTATGTGCGTAAAGGTGAGAAAGCCACTATTGTCGCCAGTTATTGCCCGATTGAGCGTGAAAAATGTGATGACGAAGGTAACCCGATTTGTGATGAAGAGGGCAACCCTGAAATGGAGCAGTTTGCCATTTTAAAACGTTATCCTGTTTTCAACATCGAACAATGCGACGGTTTGCCGAAAGTAATGTTTGATAACGTTCAAGAACGTGCTGTAGATGCTGAGCTGACCCAATACCAGATTTACGCAGATATTCGCAAAATTATCGACGGTATGTCGCTAACGGTTAATATCGAGCCAAGCCCTAACGCTTTTTATCGACCGAATGCCGATAAAATCGTGATGCCTGAAATGAAGCAATTCCATTCAGAGCAGGATTTTTACAGCGTACTTTTGCACGAAATGACGCACGCCACAGGGCACGCCTCGCGTTTAAATCGAGAAGGCATTGCCTCTGGGAAAGCCAAATTTGGCAACAAAGTCTATGCCTTTGAAGAACTGATTGCTGAAATGGGCGGGGCATTTTTATGTGCACATCTTGGGTTTAACCAAGTTCCACAAAATGCCGCCTATATTCAAAGTTGGCTCAAGATTTTGAAAGAGGATAATCGTGCCATTCTCAAAGCTTCAGGATTTGCCCGCAAAGCCTGTGAATATATGCTTGAGACGCTTGATGTTCAAAAACAATATGAACATTACTATCCCGAAGCAGCGTAAACCATACGGAGTGGCATCATTTAATGATGCCCTCTTCCTTTCAACCTTTAAAAATGCGGTTAAATTTCACCGCACTTTTCCCAATGGGGATACATTTATCCCTTTGGGGCAGTGTATCCCTTTTATCATTTCACTTAAATAAGGAGATACACGATGCCAAATTGGTGTGAAAATACCCTTGAAGTCTCAGCTCAAGATTCTGCCATGCTGAAGTCGATTGTTGAAAAAGTTTTCCGCTTCGATCAAGAAGAAAATCAGCATGTGGTTGATTTTAACTTGTTAATCCCAATGCCTGAAGAAGTGAATATTGTTTCTGGAGGCTATGGTTGGCCATCATTTCGATTATTGGGGCTAGATAGGTTACAGCAACTGACCGACGAGTTAATTGATGAATTTATCAAAGATGGCAAGAAAGCGTTACGATTATCTTTGTTATCACGAGAGCGGCACTGGACAGTGGGTGATTTTATCCATTGGCTTAACGGTCATTCTTTACTGAGTACAAAATCAGTTCGAATAAAAGTAATATGCGTTAATGGTAAATCAATATCCCTTTCAAGTCTCAGTTGACATAGATGAATAACTAACTCTAGTTTTTCTATACTGAGGGTTTGTTCCTCCAGTTGTGGTGGGCTATAAATAAAATTAATCGTCATATTTTTTCATATATCTTTCCTGTATTGAGTTGTTAATAAAAAAGCTTGAGTAAAAAGAAAAAAACACACGGCAGAATTAAAGCATACAGTTAAATATAGCATATGAATAAAAAACTCAATAACTATTGAGCTTGATTTACCCAATAATGAGAGCATAAAAATAGGAAGTGATATGATAAAGGATATTAAACCTATATATTTAAAACTCAAAGTTGTCGCTTTAATTTTTATTTTGAAATACTTATTCAGGTCCCCTCCCCATATAACAGGTATTGTATTACTTTCGTATTTATATACATACTTTGAAGACCAAGAGCAAGCAGTTTGAAAGCATAGACAAGGAATGCCTATACCGAAAGGAAGTAAAATACTAAAAATAGTAATAGAGTTTTGTTCATTTTCAAAAAAATAATAATGAAGCGCCAGGTTACATACAAAATCAATAAAAAAGATATCCAAATAATTGCGAAGAGCGTATTCTTTTCTTTAATTGGTTTGGCTGATTTTGATAATGTTACTTTTTCCATTACTTATTCCTCACGATTATTTTTCTTTGTCGCCAAACCCGTAATACCGTACTTTCACTTGTATTAAGGATTGCCGCGGTCTCTTTAATGGATGTCCCATTTTCCGTTGTTCAATAATGGCGTGGTGTAATGCGGTATTAGGTTGCCGTCCTCGATATTTCTTTTGTTTGCGTGCTAGTGCAATTCCCTGATGTTGTCTTGCTTTTCTTTTTGGAAATCATTGTGTGCCACACTGACGGCGAGTTTTAAAAACATATTCTGCATTGCTAAAAAGAGATCAGACATTAAAAATTTAGGATCAAAAACCTCTGCACTTGTACCGAGGCTTTGTGATACGGTATCAAAGTCAAATACTTCGGGAACCTGAATTTTTGCTCCTTTCGATTGTATGGCATCAATCAGTTCAAGGGCTTTTTTCGGCTCTAATCGTGTTAAACGATCGATGCTCTCTGCAATCACTACGTCATTTTGTTGCAAATCACTAATTAACCGTGAGAGCTCAGGGCGTTTTTCCCATTCTGTTGTACCTGAAATTTTTTCACGATAAACCGCAACCACATAAAATCCTTTTTGTTTTGCATCTTCGATCAATTTATCTTGGCGTTGTAGGTCTTGCTCTTCGGTTGAAACCCGCATATAAATTCGTGCGAACATAAAATACTCAATATACCTTCATTAAGGTTATTTTTTTATGACCCTGTTATTGAACCCCATTTTTGGTCTAAATGACGGAGGCATTTAATGGCTTTTTGCCTGTGTCATTGAGGTATACCCTAATGACGTACTTATTTTGCAAAATATCAGGAGATTTTAGGAGAATTAATTGTTTTGAAATTTCAGATAGTTTCTAGGATGAGAAAAAGATGAAATTTATTACACTGGAACAACATTGATACTTTTAAATCATCATCAAAATGCCAGCTATTATCAAAATAATCATTATTCTAGTCGTTATGCTTTCAAATTTGGCCGTTGCTCAAAGTGAAGGAGAAATTTGTCATGCAGAGCCAGAGGAGTCAATATTTAACTATGCCGGATTATGGGGACGTGATGATGTAGGAATGATGATTTGTAATTATAGACAATTTTTATCAGAAGAAGAATGGTTAAACTCACGTAGAGCCACTGAACCAGAAGATGATGAGGAAAATCAGATAGAAAAAAATTCAATATCATAATTGATGATAGTTATGATATTACTAATTAGTCTTTTAAAGAAATTATATATGCCCTGACGGCAAGCTTCATAATATACAAAGGGGCTTCTTGTTTTAATCCTTTACCACTAATGTTTCCCTGTAAATATTCAGCCAGATGACGTATTCTCATATTACACATTCTTTGGCTATTTAATTTTAGACGATCAATTGTGGATTCTAATAATGCTTTTTCAGGCGCTGAAATCTGATCACTATAATATATTTCCCCCGACCCAATATCTAACTGTAAAATATCTTTTTTTAGATGCATCGGATCTATTATATCCTCATAATCACGTTTCCTACGATTTGCTTGTAGACAACAAAATCTAAAATTACTCCATTCATATGCATAATCTGGATATTTATTTTTAGGTTTAAAATGATCTACCGTCGAAGCACCGTTTTCAAGTTCAATATATATGGCATAGTAGCAACATATTCCGTGATATATGGAATGCATATCTCCCAAACACTTTGTCCAGAAAGGTTTTAATCTGTTTTTACCAGGATTGGCTTTCAGGCATGCTTTACCTGGTTCCCTAATTTGTTGATTGAAATATCCAGGTTCAGGATGAGGTTTTACTGGTAACATGAGGGAGGTATCCTTTTTTTTCGCAAATGGAACGCCAATAAAATAGAAACTCATCAGTAGGGGAGAGTGCGTCTGATAGTCTTTTACGCATAGATTCTATTTCATCTTTGGTTGGTTGAGCTTTTCTTTTTGAACTAATTAAAGCTTTAGCTTCCTCTATTAACTTTTCATATTCAAACGCATAACTATTTTTTAAATTAAAAGCTTCGCTCTCTAACCAATTATTAATGGAGCCAAATTTTTCAAAAAGCTCTTCTTTTACTTCAACTAGACCATCTTTTAAATCAAAATCCACCCATAAATCTTTAACTGGATCAAAAATAGGCTCAAGAGAAGCCATAATCAGTGGAGAGTGTGTGGCCGTAATTAATTGAGTTTGTGCGCCATTTACAAGTTTAGTCATTACATTTAATAAAGTTGGAATAATTTGTCTCTGCCATTTAGGGTGTAAATGTGCTTCAATTTCGTCAATTAAAAAAATGATTTGTTTTGTTGGTTCTTCGCCTAATAATCTTGCATTTTCACGATGCTCTTGCCAAGCATATACAAGGAAATAGCATAAAGTTATAATTCTTCTTACACCTGAAGATAAGTGATAAAGGGGCACTTCCTTACCATAAGGCATTTTGATAGTAGGTATCTTCCGGCCATCATCTAATCGAATACGAGTGAGCTCACCTGGTTCAAGTAATTCATTTTCAGGCGAAAGAGATTTGAGCAATTCTTTTAATAACCTGAATTCTTCAGTATTTCCTATTTGCCAAAAACTCCAATCACGTACTAATCCTTCAAAAATTTGTTCATCTTTATTATTAGAATTTTTGATAATCTGCCCATCCCAAATTTCCTTTTGAGTATAGACATAAGCAGGCACACGTTCTTGAATATCAATTCCGCCTTTCTGTTTCCAATAATTACGAGCAGGATCCCATAGAGCAAAACTGCCGTCTGACATTGTGTAAATGACCAAACCAGGATTTATTGGCCTCCCTTGTCTGCCAGACCATGTTTCATCACGAGCATCGTAGGTACTACTGTATTTCTTTGGTTTTCCTGTTTTACCAATGATGTTAAATTCAATTTTAGCTTCTTTTTTTTGTGCCATATCACGTGGCTTGGCTAAATAACCGGTTACAATCTCTGAATTAATATCATTGGGCCAGGTTCGAGTTAACGCCCACCAAATGATGTCAAGTAAAAAGCTTTTGCCAAGTCCATTATCACCAGTAAAGATATTTAATCTTGTTCCTAGTTTTAGTTCTAAATTGTCTTTAGGTCCAACATTTTTTAATTTCAATGAGTTTATCATCATTTACCGCCGAAAGTACCAATAGCTGTTCTGTTGATGGCTTAGGTGTAATACTTAAAAAGTTTATCCACTTGTATAGGGTGCAAGGTTTGCTTGCAAAGCCTAGACATAGAATAAGGATAGCATGAATTATATAAAAAATCATATTGTAATACGCGGAGTTTTAGCCAATTTACAGATAGATAAAATTTTCAACCGTGCTTTTATTAGTTAACTAGTAAAGGGCCAAGGGGGGAAGGGGAATTTTTCAAGGGTAAACCGCTCCACAGAAGTGGAGCGGACTTACCCGAAAGGGCCTTGCGAAAAGGCTAAAGGGCTTTCCTATAGAAACGTAAAGCCCTAGAGGAGTCTCACAAGACTTATTTTAAACAGGAACGTTAAAACCAGTGATTATTTAGTAATGATGTTAGCTCAATAAAAATTTAATAATTACAATTTGAGCATCAATAACATATCATCAATTGGAGATGGTTGAAAACCATAATGTAAATAGAATTGCCTTGCTTGCTTATTCAAAGCATGTACTAACAAAGCTCGCACTCCAACCTGTTCTGATACAACTTTTGCTCTCAATACTGCATCTTTGAGTAATGCAGCCCCTAATTTTTTTCCTTGATATTTTACATCTATAGCTAATCTCCCTAAGACAATAACTGGGATAGGTTTAGGCATATTACGTCTTAACGAACCAGGTGCAAACTCATGAGTTATTGACCCTGCCGCTAAGGCATAAAAACCGATAACAACATTCTCTTTACAGATTACGAATGTTCTACTTGCTTGACTTTGTTGATTTTTAACTGCATTGTGTCTAAGCCACCTATTTAGTGAATCTTCACCACAATCAAATAAATCAAGGTGATGGTTGTGTGTTAATAATTCAGGTTTAGAATACACGTTATCATTCCCAAGGTGAGTTGATAGCCATCAATTTCTCTAACCCAGGATTAGTTAAGTCTGGCTGCTCAAGTATTTCAATGAAATGATTAAATTTATCCTCATTAAGCTGAAACACTGCTCTATCTAAAATAACGTTTTGTGCATAAGTGCAAGCAGCATCTAACATAAAATCAGAGCGTGTTTTTCCAAGTAAAGACGCTGCATGATCAATCAAATCACGCTGTATTGGTTTAGCTCGTAAGTTAATTGCAGCTGTACGCATAGTTGTCTCCATATCCTATTAATATACAATCAATATACAAATTATAATGTGTAGTTATTGTGTATGCAAGCACTTTGGTAACATAACAAGGTATGGCTTGCGTGATTGGCGATAAAAGTAGAAAACTCTAAATAAGGATTGATTTGAACATAGGTAAACTTATAACATTTAAAAACTATAAATAAATAATATTAAATTTTGTCTTCTGAGTAGCTCAAAACCTTGTTTTAATAAATCATCATAGATTTATGTAACAAGAGTTTTCAATGCTATTACGTATTCTTTCTAAGTTTAAAAAGGTAGAAAAAGAGAATATTGCTCCCTCCCATATTTTTAATAAAGAGGGATGGTTTATACCTAAAAAAGCAGATGAGCTGCTAAATACCCCACTGAGACAACAATATCTAACAACCATTTGGCAAAATGTCTCAATGTCGCCTGAGATGTTTAAGCACTATTACCGTGAGCCGATAGAAAGATATGCAGAAATGGTGCAATTATTACCTGCCTCAGAATCCCATCATCATTCCCATGTTGGCGGTATGCTAGATCATGGTTTAGAGGTTATCTCAATTGCCACAAAACTCCGTCAAAATTATGTTTTACCGCAAAATGCTGCGCCAGAAGAACAAGCAAAACAGCGTGATGTATGGACTGCGGCAATTATTTATGGGGCCTTATTACATGATATTGGTAAAGTTGCTGTTGATCTTGAAGTAATACAAAAAAATGGGGAACGTTGGTATCCTTGGAATGGCATACCGACACAGCCTTACAAGTTTAGATATATCAAGGACAGGGATTATGCATTGCCCCCTGCGATTGGGGGATTTTTTGCAAATTATCTTATTCCTAACGTGGCTTTTGATTGGTTAGCTACTTATCAGCAGGCCTTTTCATCTCTGATGTATACAATTACAGGTCATCACGACAGAGCGGGAATACTTACAGAGATTATCCAAAAAGCGGATCAAATTAGTGTGACGCTGGCCTTGGGAGGCGACCCTAATAAATTATCTGAACAACCTAAAGTTTCTTTTGCAAAACAATTACACATTGCCTTACGGCATGTTGTGAGCCATTTTAAATTAAATGCACCAAAAGGTGGTTCTGATGGTTGGTTAACAGAGGAGGGATTATGGCTAATGAGTAAAAGTACGGCTGACAATATTAGAGCACACTTATTAAGCCAGGGCATTTCCGTACCGAGCCAGAATGGAAAATTATTTGATGAATTGCAAGCACATAATTCGATTCAGAAAACACAATCGGGAACGGCTATATGGAATGGTCAAGTAGTATCAAATGTGGGTTGGGCACCTGCGAAACCTTTTACATTACTTAAAATTGATCCGAATATTATTTGGGATAGTATAGACAAACGCCCTGAATTATTTGAAGGGCGAGTAACCTTTGTGGTTGAAGAGAGCGCAAAATCTGAGGAGAATACTATCCCTATTTCTTCAGATATGTCTCCATCATCTTCATTAAATAGGTCGGCGGTAACAGAAAATACACCTGAAAATAAAGGCTCTGAAACAGAATGCCAAAGAGAGGCAATAAACAATAAAAAAGTTGAAACAGTGGGCGTAAGTGATATTGATTTTACACTTAATTTATTTTCTCAAATTGAACCCACGTGTAAAGAGGCAGTGAAACATGGATCAGGATTTGAGACTTCTATGACTGAAACAGTAAATACTGTGCCTCCGGTCACAGTCGGACAAGAAATCATTCAAGTAGGGCAACTGCAACAGCCAAAACAACCAAAACGTTCCAAGCAGGCCAAGTCCAATAATGTATCTCCCACCTTGGCGGTAAGTACAGATTTATCTGACATGATAGATGGTAAAAAATTTATTGATTGGATAAAAGCAGGGGTGATTGCTGAAAAATTATCCTGGAATAGACCTAATGCTAAACTCCATATTGTTGAGAATCATCTATTTCTTGTTACGCCAAGTATCTTTCAGCTATATTTACGAGAAGTAGCGGGGAGTACTGATCAAGCATCGTGGGAACTGCTACAAAAACACTTCCAGAATTTAGGTATCCATAAAAGGCAACATATGGAAGATGACAGTCGTAATATTTGGGAATGTAAAGTTATTGGTCCGAATAAACATTCTTTTTTGAGCGGTTATCTTATTGAGGATACTAGCCTATTTTTTGGAGATAAAATTTTGTTAAATAATCAATGGTTAAAATTACAAGGAGAATTAGTATGACATGTACTTTTAAACAATTACTTGAAAAATTTTTTATATAAATCACTCCGTCCAAGTACAATGGATGGGTATAAGAAGATTGTCAATGTCTTAACTAAAACCTATCCTGAACTTATGCCGAATGATTTTACTCATGAGTATGTTATTCAATGGAGGGAGCATGTTTTAAAATCAGCAAAACCAGTCACTTGGAATAATTACGCACGTCATTTAAGGAGTTTATATAATTTTGCAATTAGAATATCAATTTATTTCTTTAGATAAAAATCCATTTACTAAATTATTTATTACTGAAGACAAAGCAAAAAGAAAAACGCTGAGTATTGATCAAATAAATGTTATCCATGATTTATTATGTTCAAAAGAGAATTTGCCTGATATTTTAACACCAAGATGGTTTATTTTGGCACTATTTCAGACGTTTAGATATACAGGGATAAGACGAAGCCAACTAACAAAATTAAGAATTTGTGATATAGATTTAGAACGTAAGGTGATATCAATCCCTTCGCATATAAATAAAAATCACCATTATCATGAAATCCCTATTTCGAAAAAACTATACCCATATTTATGTAAATTAAAGTTTGAGATGCTGAGATTGAAACAGACTGAAAAAGATCAGCTATTCAATATAAATAAAGTATCTAAAGTTGTTGTAAATAGAGGAGGGGAAATGTCAGTTAATCAGGTGAGCCACATTTTTTCGGTTATTTCAAAACTTGTTGGTTTTATGTATCAGCTCACCGTTTTAGGCATACAATTGCAACACAATTAATGAAGAACGTAGACAATGTTTATAGCGTTAAACAACTTTTAGGGCATTGTGATATAAAGGTTACCTTAAGTTATATAGAATATGATAGTGAAATGATAAGGGAGTGTGTGGATGGTTTGTAAAAATAGCTCTAAATTTGATGAAATTTAATGTCTAGGCTTTACAAGCAATGAAAAAATAGTAGAATGAATCCCGATTCAAGAGGTTATGTGTACTTGGATCGGTTTTGTTCTATTGCGTAGGGTGTAGATGTATAACGAGAGCCACAAGGGATTCAAAATCCGCCGC